>JAAFHG010000013.1 GCA_013297585.1 Chitinophagales bacterium | reverse complement strand
ATTCCGAACAGAGAAGTTAAGTCCCCCATGGCCGATGGTACTCGCATTACGCCGGGAGAGTAGGTAGTTGCCATATTTATTATAACCTCTAACATTAGTTTGTTAGAGGTTTTTTTATGACCAGAACTCAAATAGTAACATACAGCTAACGACCTCTCAATACTACAAAAACAAAAATGCACCACGAAAGTGATGCATATAGGTACTTTTTTATGGCGTTTAGTTAATTATTTCAGTATTTGAGAGATGTCAGCTACCGTTTTATTTTCTAAAATATTTAGAGTAGCATCTCTCACTTCTTTCATCACTTCGCTAAGGCCACAAGTTTTTTCATCACAATTTTTACATTGCTGATAAAAGTTAATACTTACACATGGTAGCAACGCAATAGGGCCATCAATTAAGCGCATTACACGTGCTAGTTTTATTTTGGATGGATTTTCATTGAAGAAGTAGCCACCTCCTTTTCCTTTTTTACTATCTAGAACACCAGCTTTTTTAAGTTCTAGTAAAATATTTTCTAAAAATTTGAGTGGTATATTTTTTTTATCTGCTATTTCAGCGATTAGTACTGGGCCACTAGTGTCTTTTTGGGCTAAATACATCAATGCTTTAAAAGCATATTGTGTTTTCATTGAGAGCATAGAACTATAACATTTTATTACTACTAAATACTTAGGTGTTTACAATTATAATTGTTTTCTTTGAAAAAATACTTATCACCTTAGATCATGCGTAAGATACACAATTTCTGTTTTGCTGTTTTATTATTAGTAATTGGTAGTGTAAATTTTGCCAATGCACAAGCACCTAAGGCATTAGTGTATGGTAATTTTACCTTCACTTCACCACAAGGAACTGATTTTACAAAGAACTTTGCTAATGGTTCTGGTTTTGAAATTGGTGGAGGCCTTGGTATTGGTAAAACTATGATTATTGGCAGTACTGGCTATGTTAACTATTTAGCGGCTACTAGTACAACAACCCATGGTGACTTGAATGTGATACCTATTAAAGTTGGTGTTAGGCGCTATTTAATAGGTAAATTATTTGTAAATGGGCAAATTGGAACTGCTATACAAAGCTTTAGTAAAGGCGGAGTAAGCGGTTCCAAGTTTTTGTATGAGGTAGGTGCTGGTGTAAAGATTATTCATTTAATTGAAGTTGGGGCTGCCTATACTAGTTATCAATCTGCAGCAACACCAAATATAAACTACAATTCGCTTTTGTTTAAAGTAGGTTTTTCTGTAAAAATATAGTTTGAATGCTAACTTCCTATTTAAGCAAAATAATTATTATAAAAAATGTATATTCTTTATAGTTATAGTTTATATTACCGTTTCAATTGTACTTAAATCGTTTTTACTAAATGACTAAAAATCTTGGTACAACAAATACTTCTTTCTTATTTTTTTAAAGGCTTGTAGCTTAGGTTGCCAGCTTTTCCTTATTTCAGTTTCTGATTTTCCAGCTTTTATTTGTGCCATTAACTCACTATTGCCAGCTAGTTTATTAAAGAAATTATCGGTAGGTTTTTTGCTTTTTGATTGTATAAAAAAGCTGTCTTTTGCAGGAAACAATTGGTAGGCTTTTAGCAAATATTTTAACTGTATTTGTTTATTAATTTGCTGTAACACTTCTTCATTAGTACCGTGCAAATTCCAACCGTAACATTTACTGCCGTTTAATTTGGGGCTACTTGCACCTGCTGTAGGCATCGGTGTAAAGCTAAATAAAGTATCGGGCAAACTTGGGTGGCCAAATATGCAAAACGGATGTTCGGTACCTCTGCCTTCACTTAAAATTGTGCCTTCAAACAAGCAAGTACTTGCATACCAATAAATACTTGCCATATCTGGTAAATTTGGTGACGGTTTTACAGGCAATACATATTTGCTTTTATGCGTGTAATTTTTGCATTTTATTACAGTGAGTTTAAAATTGCTATGCTCTTTTTCAAAGCCTAAAATTTCGCCCAAAGAATTAATATGGTCTTGCTGACGAATAAATTTCCAATCCAACATTTTCTCACCAATCAACATTTTAGCATATTCACCCATGGTCATGCCGTACACAGTAGGTATAGGTTGCATACCTACAAAACTTTTATAATTAGAATCTAGTACAGGACCATCTACATAAAAACCATTAGGATTTGGTCGATCTAGAATAATTAACGGCTTATCAAATTCAATAGCACTTTCTATAAACTCTTGCAGCGAAGAAATATACGTATAAAAACGTGTGCCAACATCTTGAATGTCAAACAACATCACATCTACATCTACCAAGTCTAATGCAGAGGGCTTACGCTTTTTACCGTATAAAGAAATAACAGGAATGCCAGTGGCAGAATCGATGTAGTTATCTACTTTTTGTCCTGCATCGGCAGTACCTCTAAAACCATGTTCTGGA
Source organism: Chitinophagales bacterium (assembly GCA_013297585.1). GTDB lineage: Bacteria > Bacteroidota > Bacteroidia > Chitinophagales > Chitinophagaceae > Parasediminibacterium. The sequence goes on along the minus strand of JAAFHG010000013.1, from coordinate 20,301 downwards.
CCAAATGCTTTGGTAATGGTAATGCCAAGTTTCTGCAACGTATCTACTAAATGTATGTTGCCTACGGTTGCAGTATGATTGGCAAAAATGCCTACACGCTTACCCTTAAGTAGTGGTAAATATTCTTCCATTGCATTAGCTGCGGGTAAAATATGTTTAACAATAGGCTTATTTGCTGCTATTTTTTTGGGCTGCGCAAAAAGGTTGGTGCTTATAAAAATGATGGAAATAATGGTTGCTAAATATCTCATACAATAGTTTTGAAAGTTGGAAATTAAATAAATTAGTTGTGATGAGAAGCATTGGGCTGTATTTTCGTTTTTTGAACGAACTATTTAAACAGCAAAGTGTTGGTTCAAAAATTATTTTATACATATAAAAACAACAAATGGCACAAGTAAAAAAAGGTGATACTGTAAAAGTGCATTATCATGGTACATTAAGCGATGGTTCTATTTTCGATTCTTCTACAGGTCGCGAACCACTTGAGTTTGAAGTAGGTAGCGGTATGGTAATAGCTGGTTTTGATGATGGCGTAACTGGTATGGCTGTTGGTGAAAAAAGAACCGTAACTATTCCTGCAGATCAAGCATATGGTAATGTGCAGCAAGAAATGATTTTAGATTTTCCTAAAACACAGTTTCCACCAGATATGGTACCTGAAGTAGGTATGCAATTAAGTATGAGCAATAATGAAGGTCAACAATTTCCTGTAACTATTGTGGAAGTAAAAGAAGATGTGGTGGTGTTAGATGCAAACCATCCTTTGGCTGGTAAAGACTTAACTTTTGCTTTAGAGTTAGTTGATATTACACCAAAATCTATGATTATAATGCCTTAAATAGGTATTATACGATATATTAAAAAGCCGAAACAAACTGTTTCGGCTTTTTTGTGGGCTAAAACTACGCTTTGATAAAAGCTGAATATAGGTAAAAACGTACAAGTGTGCGACGCAACAGGTGTAAAATAGTAGTACAAAAGCCGGCTTACAAAAAATTACTCATTATTGATATTGGCTTTTTAACCCCATACCCTTACATTTGCACCCAATTTAAAAACCTTACTATATTATGGCGTCGGTAGGTAAAATCAAACAAATTATTGGTGCGGTAGTGGATGTGCATTTTGCAAACGACAATGCATTGCCCGATATTTATAACGCTTTGGAGTTAACCAAAGAAGATGGCAGTAAATTGGTGTTAGAAGTGCAACAACACCTTGGTGAAGACAGTGTACGTACCATTGCTATGGAAGGTACAGATGGTTTAGTGCGTGGTATGGCTGTAACTGATACAGGCAAACCAATTGCTATGCCTGTTGGTCCTGGTATCAACGGTCGTTTATTTAACGTAACTGGTGATGCTATTGATGGTTTGCCACAGTTAAGTAAAGAAGGTGGTCGTGCTATTCACAACAAACCCCCAAAATTTGAGGATTTAAGTACTGCAACAGAAATTCTGTACACAGGTATTAAAGTAATTGACTTGATTGAGCCATACGCAAAAGGTGGTAAAATTGGTTTGTTTGGTGGTGCTGGTGTGGGTAAAACTGTATTAATTCAAGAGTTGATTAACAATATCGCTAAAGGCCATGGTGGTTTATCAGTATTTGCTGGTGTGGGTGAAAGAACACGTGAGGGTAATGACTTGTTGCGTGAGATGATTGAAGCAGGTATTATGAACTATGGTGATGCATTTAAGCACAGCATGGAAGAAGGTGGTTGGGATTTAAGCAAAGTTGATATGGAAGGTTTGAAAGAATCTAAAGCTACTTTCGTATTTGGTCAAATGAATGAACCGCCAGGTGCACGTGCTCGTGTGGCTTTGTCTGGTTTAACTGTTGCTGAATATTTCCGTGATGGTGATGGTACAGGAAAAGGTAAGGATATCTTATTCTTCGTTGATAACATTTTCCGTTTCACTCAAGCTGGTTCTGAGGTGTCTGCATTGCTAGGTCGTATGCCTTCAGCGGTAGGTTACCAACCAACTTTGGCTACTGAAATGGGCTTGATGCAAGAGCGTATTACATCTACTAAAAATGGTTCTATTACCTCTGTACAAGCAGTTTATGTACCTGCGGATGACTTAACCGATCCGGCGCCTGCAACTACTTTCGCTCACTTAGATGCTACTACGGTATTAAGCCGTAAAATTGCGGATTTAGGTATTTATCCTGCTGTAGATCCATTGGATTCTACTTCTAGAATTTTGACACCTGCGGTAGTTGGTGACCAACATTATGATTGTGCTAACCGAGTAAAATTAATTTTACAACGCTATAAAGAATTACAAGATATCATCGCTATCCTTGGTATGGATGAGTTGAGTGACGAAGATAAATTAACCGTATCTCGTGCAAGACGTGTACAACGTTTCTTGTCTCAACCTTTCCACGTTGCTGAGCAGTTCACTGGTTTAAAAGGTGTATTTGTAAGCATTGAAGATACTATTAGAGGTTTTAACGCTATTATGGATGGCGAAGTTGATGAGTATCCTGAAGCAGCATTTAACCTTGTAGGTACATTAGAAGATGCTATTGAAAAAGGTAAAAAAATGATGGCAAAATAAACCCCAATCCTTTAAAAAAGGGAAGGAAAAGTTGATGTAACCAGCATTTGTTTTTCAATTAAACATCGTTGCGTCGCACACACCAAGGTTTTGTTCTTTATTCAACATCTAACATTAAAATTCCCCTTTAGGGGCTAGGGGTATGACTTTAGAAATATTAACACCAGTAAAAAAATTGTACAGCGGCAGCGTTTATGGTATTCAGTTACCAGGCGAGGAAGGTTTATTTGAAATTTTAGATAAACATGCACCTATTGTAAGCGCTTTAAAGCAAGGCAAAATAAAAATTCTAAAAGACAAAACTACTTTTGAGTATTACACCATAAGTGGTGGTTTTGTAGAAATGCTAAACAATAAAGCAACTGTGCTTGTAGAAGGCGCAGAACAAGCTTAATACTGTATCATAAACTTGGTGAATAAAAAAACCATCTGTCTTTTGGCAGATGGTTTTTTGTTTATAATACGATTCAATATTTATCTATCAAATTCAATTCTTTCACTCCACATTTTCTTTAGCCATAAAAAAACAATTGGGAAACTTACAACTAACCAAATGTAAAAAAGAACGTTGCCAAGCTTTATACTATGTTCAAAAAAAGCATAACCAAACATAATGCCTGCGGTAGAATTAATACCTAGCCAAAACAATACAATACCAATGGTGGTTAATATACGTTTTAAAAATGCGGCTACTTCTGGTTCCATTGTTGCTATTTTAGCTGATTACAATTTCTCTCAACAGGGATTATTACAGATAACAGCACAGAAAGTTTGAAATTAATTGGCTTATCTGCGCAAATCAGTGCTATCTGCGAGAAAAATGCTGCTAGTCAAAACTTTGGTTACTACTGCTAGCAAGCTTTAACAGTCTATCAAATTGTGCAGGGCTAATATCATTGTAGAAATAATATACGGGGTCAATAGGTTTGCCATTTTTATGCACCTCGTAGTGGCAGTGTGGGCCTGTACTTTTGCCAGTACTACCTACATAGCCAATCGTTTCGCCACGCTTTACAGTCTGGCCAGCCCTAGCTTTTACACGCACCATGTGACCATACACTGTTTCGTAACCATAACCATGATTAATTACTACATTATTACCATAACCACCGCTATTAAAGCCGGCTTCTTTTACTGTACCATCGGCAGTAGCGTAAATAGGTGTTCCCTGCGGCGCTGTAAAATCTAGCCCTGCATGAAACTTGGTTACTTTATATACAGGATCTACACGGTAGCCAAAACCGCTAGCAATACGGGTTAAGTTTTTGTTGCTTACTGGCTGTATGGCTGGTATGGCGGCTAATAATTTCTCTTTATTTTTTACCATATTACCTATTTCAACATAGCTTTTTTCCATAAAAGCGGTACGAAGCGATAAGTTGTTTAGCTGCGAACCCATGCTCTTTATCAAATCATTTTCGCTGAGTTTTTCTATTAAAATTACCTCTTTGGTTTTCTCCATTTCAGTAATTCTAGCACTATCTGGTATAGGTGTGGCTTCAAAAATAGAGCGGTACACATTGTTATCTCTATTTTCAAGTTCCTGCATTTGTAGCTCTAATTGCTTGGTTCTTTCTTGCAAAACAGCGTAATCGTCTTTTAAATTGGCATTCTGTTCTTGCAGCAGCTTTTCATTTGCCGAAGGGAAATATCTATAAGCAATACTTACAATAATAAAAGCTGTAACCAATGCGGTAGCTATAAACGCAAATATGCGTAACAACTTTACCCGCAATGGCACTTCAAATTTCTCGTAGCGCAGCGTATGTGTATTGAAGAAGTATTTAATCTTTGTCATGCTTGTTTTATTTTTCGTCTGAACCTGGATTTTGTATGATTAAATGGATTTACAGGATATGAATACAGTATGAACAAGTATCACGCTAATCCTAAAAATCCTTAAATCATGGTTCAGACAACTTACCTTTACCGCCCTTTAAAGCAAACAAAGATAATTTTTATCAACAGTTAATCATCTTATAAAAATATTTCTCAAACCCATGTCTACTGACCAGCAAATAGTGCCAACAGAAACGCAAAAAAGCTTTCCTACTTCTGGCGAAATACGCCAACAGTTTTTAGATTTCTTCAAGTCTAAGGGGCATCAAATTGTGCCTTCTGCGCCTATTGTTATTAAAAACGACCCTACATTATTGTTTACCAATGCAGGTATGAACCAGTTTAAAGATTATTTTTTGGGTAATCGTGTGCCTGAGTTTCCTCGTGTGGCCGATACACAAAAATGCTTGCGTGTAAGTGGTAAGCACAACGACCTTGAAGAAGTGGGTGTAGATACTTATCACCACACCATGTTTGAGATGCTTGGTAACTGGAGTTTTGGCGATTATTTTAAAGCAGAAGCCATTGCTTGGAGCTGGGAATTATTAACTGAAGTGTACAAACTAGATAAGAGCAGATTGTATGTGACTGTATTTGAAGGTGACGAGAAAGAAGGTTTGCCACCAAGCGATATTGCATTACGTGAGTGGAAAAAACTGATAGCTGAAGACCATATTGTGTACGGCAATAAAAAAGATAATTTCTGGGAAATGGGTGATACTGGCCCATGTGGCCCATGTAGCGAAATACATGTAGATATGCGCAGCGATGCTGAAAGAGCATTGGTAAAAGGGCGTGATTTGGTAAATAAAGATCACCCACAAGTGATTGAAATTTGGAACAATGTATTTATGCAATACAATCGTTTAAAAGACGGTAGTTTACAACCATTACCAGCCAACCATGTAGATACAGGTATGGGCTTTGAGCGTTTGGTACGTGTAATACAAGGCAAGCAAAGCAACTACGATACAGATATTTTTATGCCTACTATTCAAGCAATTGAGAAAATAGTTGGCAAAAAATATGAGGCTGATAACACCCCTTTAGGGGCTGGGGGCAAACAGTCCATTGCTTTTCGTGTATTAGCAGATCATATACGCACCATTGCGTTTACCATTGCAGATGGCCAATTGCCAAGTAACAATGGGGCAGGCTATGTAATACGTAGAATCTTGCGCCGTGCTGTGCGTTACTATTATTCTTACTTAGATTATAAGCAACCATTATTGTTTCAATTAATGCCATTGCTAGCGAAGCAATTTGAACATGTTTTTCTAGAATTACAGGCTCAATTAGATTTTGTAAGTAAGGTTACTAAGGAAGAAGAAGAAGGCTTTTTGAGAACATTGGAGAAGGGGATTGCGATTTTCAATGGATATATTATTGAAGATGGAAAATATTCTTTCTTTGGTGAACCTAATTTAGGTGATGAAATTGTTAATACGAGACATTCTAGCGAAGAAAGAAGTTTTAGGGATAAAAATATAATATCTGGAAAGTTTGCCTTTAAGTTAAATGATACCTACGGTTTCCCTATTGATTTAACTGCTTTAATGGCTAGGGAAAATAATTGGACTGTCGATGAAGCTGGATTCGAAGCTGAAATGCAACAACAAAAAAATCGTTCACGTGCTGCATCTTTGGTAGATACTGAAGATTGGGTAACGGTTAAAGATGTTGCTTCAAGCTTTGTAGGGTATGATAGCCTTGAAACCAAAACACAGGTAGTAAAATACCGTAAAGTAAAAGCAAAGGGTAAAGAAGGCTACCAAATTGTGCTAGCAGAAACACCTTTTTATGCAGAAAGTGGTGGGCAAGTTGGTGATAGAGGGCAATTAGTAATTAATAATGAAGAATTAGTAATTATTGACACGAAGAAAGAGAATAACTTGATTATTCATTTCACCGAAGTACTACCAGCAGATATTGATATGGCTGCTGACGTAATAGCTACGGTTGATGCTAGCAAACGTCAAGATACGTCTTCTAATCACTCGGCTACGCACTTGTTGCATGCTGCTTTGCGCCAAGTATTGGGTACGCATGTGGCGCAAAAAGGTAGTTTGGTAAATGATGAGCAATTGCGTTTTGACTTCTCACATTTTAGCAAAGTAACCAACGAAGAAATAGCACATATAGAAGCGATTGTAAACCAAAAGATACGTGAAAATGTACCTGTGGTAATTAAAGAAATGAGCAAAGATGAAGCGGTGGCTTTAGGTGCAATGGCTTTATTTGGCGAAAAATATGGTGATGTGGTACGTGTGGTAATGATGGATCCAAACTACTCAATTGAGTTGTGTGGTGGTACGCATGTAGGCTATACAGGTGAGCTTGGCTATTTTAAAATTAAAAGCGAAAGCGCTGTAGCAGCAGGTGTACGTAGGATAGAGGCGGTAAGCGGTAAAGCAGCGGCTGCACATATTGAAGAAGCATTTAACACCATAGAAGCGATTAAAGGCTTGTTTAATAATCCGAAAGAATTGCTACGTGTAATAGAAAATTCAGTAGCTGATAATAAAGAACTGAAAAAGAAAATAGAAAGCCTAGAGGCTAAACAACTAGTAGCCATCAAAGCTGAATTATTAACACAAGTAGAAGCAGTAAATGGTGCAGCATTTATAGGTAAAGTACTAGAAGTAAGTAATGCTGATGGCTTGAAAAAATTAGCAGGTGAATTGGTAGCCAATGCAGAGCTAGTGGTGTTAGCAGCCAATATTGGTGGTAAAGCATCGGTAGCTATTGCTATTTCAGAAGCATTGGTGGCAAAGGGCATTGAAGCACCAAAAGTGATTAAAGAACACATCACACCAATTATTAAAGGTGGTGGTGGTGGCCAAAAAACTTTGGCAACAGCAGGTGGTCAAGAAGCAAGTAATTTAGATAAAGTGATAGAGGTGGTGAAAGGATTACTGTAAGCTTAGTTTATCTCGTAGAACAAATAATCTATTAAAGCCTTGATAAGTTGAAAGATTTATCAAGGCTTTTTTGTAGCTTTCATTAATCAAACCACAACAATGAAAACACCTGCCTATTACACATCCCTTATGCCTTACATGATGGTGCCTAAGGCGCATGATTTTATCAATTTTCTTAAAGCGGTATTTAATGCAGAAGAGAAAATGATCGTACCAAGAAATGACGGTAGCATCATGCATGCAGAGTTTACCATTGGCGAAGCTTGTATTATGTTTTGCGATGCCACTGACGAGTATTCGCCTTTTCCATGCAGCTTATTCATTTTGCTAGAAGATATAGCAGATGTTTATCAGAAAGCATTAGCCAATGGCGCCACATCTTTACAAGCAATAGCTGAAAGGGATTATGGTAAAAGTGCAGGTATTAAAGACGCATTTGATAATGTGTGGTGGTTAACTGAAACAGGTAAATAATATTTGCAAATAAATTTGTACCTAAGATTAGAAGTAAAAGATAGCAATTTTGTATCTCAATTAAATTATGCCCCCACCACCTAACGTCACCCAAAAGGTATTACAATATCAATACCCACCATTGTTATTGCGTTATCCTCAGTTAATTAGGTTGGTGTATTGGTGCAATTATATCACACAATTACGTAAATGGTATGTTATAAAAGAATGGTCAACAATATTAAAAGCATCTAGAAACAACTTCGTGGCAACCGATTTTGGTTGTGGTGAGTGTCAATATTTATTGCCATTTTGTAATAATTATCCATCTGCTATTTTTCAAGCTTTAGATGTAAATGCTGAAAGTATTGCATTTGCAAAAACATTGGGTGCTAAAAATTTAATCCCCTTTCAATTTGATATTGAAAAAAATGCTTCCACTGCAAAGGCCGATGTGGCTATCTGTATAGGTGTGTTGCATTACATTAGTAATGATGTTGCGGCTTTACAAAATATGTATGCAAGTTTAAATAGTGGCGGCCAATTATTAGTGTATGTACCAATTACCGGCGAAATTTTGACAGGATTGTATCGCTATATTTTTAACCATTACCAACAATACGAAAGCTTAAACGATAGAAAACGTGTGTACACAGAAAGCGAAATTTTAGGAAAACTATTAGCGGCTGGTTTTACAATTGTATCAAAACGTTATGCTTATGGCTTTTGGGGTAAGCTTAGCCACGAGTTATTAAACAGTTGCACCACATTGTATTTTTCGGCCATTTGGCCAGTAAAAATTGTAGCATTAATAAGTCTATTAGTATTATTGCCTGCTATCTATTTGTGTATGTTTTTCGACCTTATTTCTACAAATACTTCTGGTAATGGCTTATTGCTTAAAGTGGCTAAAGTCTAATTTACTTCTTAATTCTTGCTTCATTTTTAGCAATAAAATCATCCCAGCCTTTAAAGCCTTTACTAGTTGCTGCTGCTAAAGGTGATGATTGCTGGTAATAATGGCACAATGCTACCGCTAGCGCATCGGTTGCATCAAAATATTGAGGTTGTTCTGCTATATTTAAAGTGCGTTGTAGCATTTTCCACACTTGGTCTTTATCGGCATTACCATTGCCTGTAATAGACTGTTTTACTTTTTTAGGGCTATATTCTGTTACTAAAATTCCGGCTTGCATGGCAGCAGCAATAGCCACACCTTGTGCTCTACCTAGCTTCAACATACTTTGCACATTTTTGCCAAAAAATGGCGCTTCAATGGCAAATGTTGTGGGGCGATAAAGCCGTATTAATTCACATACTTTTGTATGAATTTTCTCTAGCCGCTCATAAATATCTTTATAGCTGGCTAGTTTTAATACATCCATTAGCAATACCTGCGGTTGTCCATTATTTACCTTAATTAAAGCGTAGCCCATAATGGTAGAACCTGGATCGATGCCTAATATAATATTGCTTGGTTGTTGCATGAAAATGATAACGCTTAATTTGCCAAAGGCAATGGTAAAAAAGCATGAAATTAGCTATTAACTACCAAATGTTTTCTATATCAGCAATATAAAACCTTTCTTTGTACAGCAACTAAAAATATGGGTTCTGAAGAAGTCGTTAAAAATATTTTTCAATTACGTTATTGGTCCAGTATTATTTGTGTGGCTTAGTTGGTCTATTTACCGTCAGGTGCAGCATCAGCAAGGGTTACAGCAGTCGTGGCATACCATTCTTACTACCTTACAAAGTTCATCTCAATGGCGCATTTATGCAGTGTGCTTACTCATGTTTCTTAATTTAGGGTTTGAAGCAAAAAAATGGCAGGTTTTAATGCAAGCCATTCAGCCACTAAGTTTTTGGCGCAGCCTTAGAGCCGTTTTTAGTGGTCAAGCTTTGGCTTCTAGCACACCAAATAGAGTGGGTGAATATGTGGGTAGAATTGTGTACTTGAATGATGGTAATAGATTGAGAGCACTATCATTATCGGCAGTAGGCAGTTTTGGGCAAATTATTGTTACATTTATTATGGGCTTAATTGGGCTGATTTTTATTTACACAAGTATTGTAGGTAGATTAGAAGATACGTTTACGCTTAGTAGATTTTGGATTAATTGGCTGATATATGCAGTAAGTTTAACTGTTATTGTACAGCTAGCATTGTACTACAATTTATCTTGGATTACCCGGTTGCTAGAAAAAGTTCCTATTATAGCTAAGTATAGTTACTTTATTCAAAAGCTTGAAGACCTACATAACAAAGAATTAACAAAAATTCTGTTCCTTTCTTTTCTGAGGTACGTTGTATATGTTGTTCAATATTTATTGATGTTTCAGCTATTTCAGGTAGAAGTCGCTTGGTGGCAAATTGTAAGTTTGGTATGTGTGCAGTTAATGATTATGTCAGTAGTTCCTGTCATTGCTTTGGCAGAGTTAGGTATTAGAGGGCAATTAAGCATTGCACTGTTTAGTTTATTTAGCACCAATACAATTGGCATCATTGCTGCTGTATCGGGTATTTGGCTAATTAATTTAATTGTACCTGCATTAGCTGGTAGTTTATTAATATTAGGTATTAGAATATTTAGAAAATAGGATTTATGAAGAAAATTGTAAGCTCACTATTATTATTCACAGCTCTAGCTTGGCAAGCACCTACGCCAAGTAATGAGTTTTGCGGCAGTATTCGCAACACCGCCTTTCAGGATAATGAACGTATTGATTATGTTATTTTTTACAGTGTGATAGGCATTTATATAAATGCTGGTAATGCAAGTTTTACGGCAAATATTGAGCAGCTAAATAATAAGCCTGTGTACCATGTAATAGGCACTGGCAATAGTAACACTAGCTACGATTGGATTTTTAAAGTACGTGACAAGTACGAAAGCTATATTGATACTGCTACACTAAAACCACAAAAATTCATCAGAAATGTAGATGAAGGCGGCTACAAAACCTATGAGAATATCACTTTTAATAGCAAAGAAAATACGGCCGTAACTACTAAAGGTTTGTACAAAGTGCCCGTTTGCGTGCAAGATGTATTAAGTGCTATTTACTATGCTAGAAATATTGATTTTAATAAGTATAAGGTAGATGATAAAATACCTTTCACCATGTTTTTAGACAATGAAGTGTACAATTTGTACATCAAATATTTGGGTAAAGAAACCGTTAAAACCAAGTATGGTAAGTTTGACGCCATTAAGTTTAAACCCTTGCTAGTAAAGGGAACTATTTTTGAAGGTGGCGAAAAAATGACGGTTTGGGTAAGTGACGATGCTAACCATGTACCATTACGAATTGAAAGCCCAATTGCTGTAGGTTCAGTAAAAGTAGATATGATGGGCTATCGAAATTTACGCTCACTATTAACCTCACAGAAAAGTTTTAGATAAATCATCGATAATGGTGAATAATCGTTAGTCGCAAGTTGTAGCCAAACTTGCGACTAACGATTCACGACACTATCGACTTAAATGATTCCAGCTAATTCAAGGCTTCTTTTTTTCAATTTTATAATATCCATATCTTCTATAATTGGCTCTGGCATTAGTATTAGCGATGTGTTATTTTCTTTCCACCAAGTAGCTTCTTTTAAGTAGTTTATATTAATTACTGCTACCAAATATTTACGTTCAGCATCAGCATGCCATTCTTCTATCCATTCAAATTTTTCACGAGGAATAAATTTCCAATCATCAAAGCTCACATACACTTTTACAAAATATTCATTGCTTAATTCATGCGGTTTGTGATGGTACAATTTCTTGTATTCGTATCGGTAATCGTAACGCAACGCACTTAAATCGCTTAACACAGCAGATGCTGTAGGAAAACTGCCTGCACCTTTACCATAAAAGAATTGCTTATCTGCAAAGCCACTTTCTATCACTGCACCATTGTATTCATTTTTTACAAATGATAGTGGGTCATCTTGCTTTACAAACTGTGGTAAAACAAATGCAGCCACTTTGCCATTTTTTAGCTTTTTAGCTTGCGCTACGAGCTTCACTTCAAAGTTTTTTTCCTTAGCTACCAAGGCATCGCTTAGTTGTATGTTTTGAATACCATTAAACAGCAAGTTGTCAGGATGCTCAACAATACCATACGCATGATTCAGTAAAATGCTCCATTTATTTACCGCATCAAAACCTTCCACATCTAGCTTAGGATTACTTTCTGCAAAGCCCAGTTGCTGCGCCAAAATCAAGGCATCGGCAAAGCTCAATTTATCTTCAAACATTCTAGTCAATATGAAATTGGTAGAGCCGTTTACAATCGCTTTTATTGCGTGTAACAAGTCATTATCGTAGTATTCTTCTAGGTTACGTATTACAGGTATCGATGCACAAGCTGCCGCTTCGTACAATACCGATAAACCTGTTTGTTTTTGTAGTTCTAATATTTCTGGCAAATTTTCAGCTAACATTTTTTTGCTAGCACTCACCACATGCTTACCATTTAGTAAGGCCGTTTTTACAATTACAAAAGCAGCAGCAGAATCATCAATTACTTCAACAATGACGTTGATGTTCGTATCGTTTAGTAGGTCATCTTTTTCGGTGGTAAAAAGCTCAGCAGGTGCGTCTCTTTTTTTACCCGGATTTTTAATACAAACCTTTACGATGCTGGCTTTCAGCGATGGTGTTTGTTGCAATACTTTGTACAAACCTTCACCCACCACACCAAACCCAAACAGCCCAATATTCAATTGCTTATGCGTATCCATTATTTATTATGATTTAAATGATTGTAATGATATAATGAATGCTTTTCGAAGTCAGCGACTTCTTATAGCTTTAATTATTTTCTTTTTTGGTTACCAACTTTTGCAATGCTATGTATCTGTAGTTGCGTCGCACACTGCATCGGTTATATCTCTGTTCAGCTTTTATCAAAGCGTATTGTTTTGTTGTATTGCTTTGCGAAGTCTCTGACTTCGCATGTTATATGTTCTTTAGAGTCTCAGACTCTTTACATAGCAATTACGAAGTCAGAGACTTCGTAAAGCATCCTGCTTATAACCTCTCACTCTAAATTCAAGTTCAGACGTAACAGTTTTTCTATCTGCTCAAACTCTAACAAAAAGCCATCATGGCCGTATAAAGATTCAATAGCTGCAAATGTTGCGTTTGGTATATGCTGCGCCAGAAATACCTGTTCGCTCACAGGAAACAAAATATCAGTAGTTACACCTATTACCAATGCCTTAGCTGTAATGCTTGCTAGTGCTGCTTCCACCGAACCTCTATTTCTACCCACGTTATGACTATCCATCGCTTTGCTTAAAGCGTAATAGCTAAAAGCATTAAAGCGTTTAGCCAATTTTTCACCTTGGTAACGCTGATAACTTTCAGCGTTAAACACTTGCTCATCTACTGATAAGTCGGCAGTGCTTAGCGTAAAGCCAGTTTGTTTTACACCATAGGTATCATGGTTTCTGTACGATAATAGTGCAATGCTTCTTGCTGCTTTCATGCCGATTATGCCAGCATGGTCGTTATCTTCTTTCCATGTAGGGTCGTGTTCTATACACATGCGCTGCGAGGCATTAAATGCAATGCCCCAAGCCGAATGAAACGCATTTGTAGCAATCGGTACAATGTTTTCAAACAAGTTGGGTTCTTCAATAGCCCATTCTAGTAATTGTTGCCCACCCATAGAACCACCAAGACCAATATGTATTTTAGTAATGCCAAGCGATTGTTTTAAAAACTGGTAAGCCCTAATCATATCTCTGGTTGTAAACCAAGGAAACGTGTGATAATAAGGCGAGCCTGTTTTAGGATTATTACTTAATGCATTAATGCTGCCGTAATGGCTACCGGGCATATTTACACACACAATAAAGTATTTTTCTGGTGTAAATAAACAGCCTTCACCTACCAAACCATGCCACCATTCAAGCGGGTTACTATTGCCTGTAAGGGCATGAAACACCCAAATAACATTATCGCCTTCAGTATTTAAAGTGCCAAACGTATTATAAGCTAAATGCAGTTCTGGCAATACTTTGCCACTCTCAAGAGTAAATTGTTGATGGTGTTTAAAAATCTCTGTCATCTTGTGTTAGAGTTTCACGCAAAGCAACCAAGGATACTAAGCTCACAAAGTTGTCTATCTTTCTTCGTGTACATTGTCTTCTTTGTCACTTTGCGTGAAATAATCTTTGTGTTAAATACTAAGCAAAAACTTTATCAAATGCCTGCTGGATGTCAGCTTTAATATCTTCTATATGTTCTATGCCTACACTTATACGCACTTGATTTGGTGCAACACCAGCTGCCAGTTGTTCTGCCTCACTCAATTGCTCATGTGTGGTAGATGCAGGGTGAATAGCCAATGTTTTGGCATCACCTACGTTTGCCAAATGGCTGATAAGTTGTAAGCTATTAATAAATTTCTCTGCGTTGGCTTTTCCGCCTTTTAAGCCCACTTGCAATACACCACCAAAGCCATTTTTTAAATATTTTTTAGCTAGCTCGTGGTAGGCATTGCTAGGTAAGCCAGGGTATAATACAAACTCAACAGCCTCGTGTTGCTCAAGCCATTGTGCCAATGCTAACGCATTTTGTACATGACGTTCTACACGTAAGCTTAAAGTTTCTAAACCTTGAATAAGAAGGAAGGAATTGAAAGGACTTTGTGATGGTCCAAAATCACGTAAACCTTCTACTCTTGCTCTAATGGCAAAGGCAATATTTGGTAAACCCAATGGATTATTTACACCAAAAATATCTGAGAAAACAAGCCCATGATAACCATCGCTTGGCTGCGAAAACTGTGGAAATTTTCCGTTGCCCCAATTGTAATTACCGCCATCAACTATAACACCACCAACGCTTGTGCCATGGCCACCAATCCATTTGGTAGCGCTTTCTACCACAATGTTTGCACCATGTTCTAATGGCTTAAACAAATAGCCACCTGCTGCAAAAGTGTTATCTACAATTAATGGTAAATCATATTTTTTAGCCAAGGCCGCAAATACTTCAAAGTCAGGAATATTTAACCTTGGATTACCAATGGTTTCTAAGTAAATAGCTTTTGTGTTATCATCAATCAAGGCTTCAAAACTTGCAACATCATCACCATTTGCAAAGCGAACATCGATACCTAAACGCTTAAAGGCTACCTTAAATTGATTGTAAGTGCCGCCATACAAGTAAGAGGTAGACACAAAATTGTCGCCTGCTTGTAAAATATTGTTGAGTGCTAAAAACTGTGCGGCCTGCCCACTACTAGTAGCAACTGCTGCAACACCACCTTCTAAAGCAGCAATACGTTGCTCAAATACATCGGTGGTTGGGTTCATTAATCTTGTGTAAATATTGCCAAATGCTTTTAAGCCAAATAAGTTGGCAGCATGTGCAGCATCGTTAAACACGTAAGATGTGGTTTGGTAAATGGGTACAGCACGAGAGTTGGTAGTAGGGTCTGGTTGCTGACCTGCATGTAACTGTAATGTTTCAAAACGTAAGTTGCTCATGATTAATAGTTTTTTGCCTCTTTTTCTCGAAGCGGATTAAACAATAATTTCTTTGCAACACTTATAAGAATTTTCAAAAGCTTTTGCTTGATTACACACAATGAAAAAGCCCATCCGATTTGTCGTCAGATGGGCTTGAAATATGTAAAATTGCTGGTACCTAGCAATTCGTAATCAAACTTAACTCTGACTTATCTCTTCCTACACGTGGTAGGATGGAGTTGGCACCTTCAAACAAGTGAGTAACTTGCTTGGGTTGCCAAGGCTTCACAGGGCCAAATCCCTCTGCCTTTCTTGATAAGTGATTTAAAGAACTGGTGCAAATGTATAAGCAGCAAATTTAAAATGCCAAATAAATTTTTGTTATTGTGATGCAACAAGCTGTTAATTTCAATTTTTAAGCGAGCAAATATGCATGTGTTAATTGTAAATAATACCGTAATTCCTGCTCTGAAATATGGTGGTACAGAGCGGGTAATTTGGTGGCTAGGTAAAGAACTGGTGAAACGTGGTCATAAAGTTACCTACATGGTGGCAAAAGGTTCAAGCTGCCCGTTTACAAATGTGATAGAATTGAATACTGACAAGCCTTTTAACGAATTAGTGCCAGCTGATGTAGATGTGATTCATCTGAACCATGGGGTAAATGAAACGCCATTAAAACCATTTATAGAAACATTGCATGGTAATATCAATCATCAGCAAGTGTTGCATAAAAATTTGGTGTTTGTTAGTGCTAATCATGCGGCAAGGTTTGGTAGCGATATTTTTGTACACAATGGTATTGATCCAGAAGATTATGGTAAGCCAATATTGGATAATCAACGAGGTTATATCCATTTTTTAGGTGATGCAGCTTGGCGAGTGAAAAATGTAAGAGGTGCGATAAAAATTGCAGCCAAAGTCAAATTGCCTTTGCATGTGGTAGGTGGTGTAAGGTTTAATGTTACCCAAGGTTGGCGATTTACATTTAGCCCAAATGTTACGTTTCATGGTATGAAAGGTGGCGCTGAAAAGAATCAAATCATCAATCAATCTAAAGCCATGCTGTTTCCTGTGCTTTGGCACGAGCCATTTGGTATAGCCATTGTTGAAAGCCTCTATTTTGGCTGCCCTGTGTTTGGTACACCTTACGGTTCTTTACCAGAAATTGTAACCAAAGAAGTTGGCTTTTTATCCAATCAGTCTGATGAATTGGTAAATGCTTTGCAAGATGTAGATAGCTATAATAGGCAAGCTTGTCATGATTATGTGATGGCACATTTTACATCGGTACAAATGGCCGATAAATATTTACATTTTTATGAGCAGGTATTAAATGGTAATTGCTTGAATAAAACGCATCCACAATTGGTAAAAGTGCAAACTGAAAAGTTTTTGCCATTCTAATAATCAGCATTTAACGTAAGAAACTTAACAAATTAACTATCTTGTTGTTTTATAGAAAGTATGAGTAAAATTGTTACACCCGACGAGTTTATAGAAGTGTTTGGCGCAAAGGAACACAATCTTAAAAATATTGACATATCGATACCCAAAAATAAACTGGTAGTATTTACTGGCGTAAGTGGTAGCGGCAAATCGTCATTGGCGTTTGATACCATTTACAACGAAGGTCAAAGGCGTTACATGGAAAGCTTTAGTGCTTATGCTAGGCAGTTTATGGGCGACATGGAAAGACCTGATGTAGATAAAATTACAGGCTTAAGTCCTGTGATTTCTATTGAGCAAAAAACTACTAATAAAAACCCTAGAAGCACCGTAGGTACTGTGACAGAAGTGTACGATTTTTTGCGTTTATTGTATGCAAGAGTTGGTGAAGCGTATAGTTATAACACAGGCAAAAAAATGCTTAAGTTTAGTGAAGAGGAAATTGTAGAAAATATTTTCGAAAAATTTAAAGGTAAAAAAATATCGGTTTTAGCACCATTGATTCGTGGTAGAAAAGGGCATTACAGAGAGCTGTTTGAAGATATACGCAAGAAAGGTTTTTTAAAAGTACGTGTAGATGGTGAAGTGCTGGATTTGAAAGAACGCATGCAGGTAGACCGCTACAAAATTCACGATATTGAAGTGGTGATAGATAGATTGGCTGTTACTGATGATATGAAAGTTCGTGTGAGCCAAAGTGTGCAGCAGGCTTTAAAAATGGGTAAAGATTTGATGTTTCTTTTGGTAAATGATACCAATACAGTGGTACAATATTCTAAGCAATTAATGTGCGTAGATACAGGTATTAGTTATGAAGAACCTTCACCAAATGCCTTTTCATTTAACTCGCCTTATGGTGCTTGCCCTACTTGTAAAGGGCTTGGCAATGTGTACACGGTAAGTATGGAAGCTATTTTGCCCGACATGTCTAAAAGCATAAAAGAAGGTGGTATTGCACCTTTGGGTGAACAACGTGAAGCATCGATGTTTAAAAGTGTAGAAGCACTAGCAAAGCGTAATAAATTCAGTATAGATAAACCGATAAAAGACTTACCACAAGCTGCCTTAAACATGGTACTGTATGGTAATGCTGAAGGTATTAGCGAAGAGATTTTAGACTTTGAAAATCTGCCTGAACACGACCCTTATAGTGGTGAATTTGAAGGGATTATTCCTATGCTGAAACGTTGGTTTGGCAGTACAAGTAGTACAGAAACCATGCGTGAATGGACGGAGAAATACATGGAGTTAAAACGATGCCCTAGCTGCGAAAGTGCAAGACTAAGAAAAGAAAGTTTGTGGTTTAAAATTGATGAGAAAAATATTGCTGAACTAAGCAACCTTAATCTTGATAAACTGCAAGTTTGGTTTACAGATATTGAACCAAGATTGAATAATAAACAGAACGTTATTGCAAAAGATATTCTGAAAGAGATTAGAGAACGCTTACAGTTTTTGTTAGATGTTGGGCTGACTTATTTAACCCTTAACAGACCATCACGTACATTAAGTGGTGGTGAAAGTCAGCGTATTCGTTTAGCTACACAAATAGGTAGTCAGCTACAAGGCATTACTTACATTTTAGATGAACCTAGCATTGGTTTGCATCAGCGAGACAACCATCGTTTAATTACAGCGCTACAAAATTTAAGAGATATAGGCAATAGTGTGTTAGTGGTAGAACATGATAAAGATATTATGTTGGCCGCTGATTACTTAATCGACATTGGTCCTAAGGCTGGTCGCTTTGGTGGAAACATTGTTGCACAAGGCACACCACAAGACGTGCTAAAAAGTGGTAGCGAAACAGCAGGGTATTTAAACGGTACAAAAGGCTTAGAAGTGCCCAAAGAAAGACGTGCAGGTAATGGCAAAGCCCTTGAATTAAAAGGTGTTGTTGGTAATAATTTGAAGGGTGTAAATGTTAGTTTTCCTTTAGGTAAGTTGATTTTAGTTACGGGCGTAAGTGGTAGTGGAAAATCTACTTTAATTAACGAAACCTTGTACCCAATTTTAGCCAAACATGCGTATAATAGCAAAGGGTTACCGATGGAATTTAAATCTATCACAGGTTTAGAGGCTATTGATAAAGTCATTGAAATAGACCAAAGCCCTATTGGCAGAACACCACGCAGTAATGCTGCTACTTACTGTGGCTTCTTCACAGATATTAGAACTATGTTTGCTGCTGTGCCAGAAGCTAAAATTCGTGGCTATAATGCTGGTCGTTTTTCATTTAATGTAAAAGGTGGCCGTTGCGATGTGTGTGAAGGTGGTGGTATGCGAGTAATAGAAATGAACTTCTTGCCAGATGTATACGTGCCTTGCGAAAAGTGTAATGGTAAGCGTTACAACCGTGAAACTTTAGAAATTCGTTACAAAGGCAAATCTATCAGTGATGTGTTGAATATGACAGTAGACGAAGCTGTGGAATTTTTTCATGCAGTACCTTGGATGTATCGTAAAATTAAAGTGTTGCAAGATGTTGGCTTAGGTTATATCACACTTGGCCAATCGGCTACAACCCTTAGTGGTGGCGAGGCGCAGCGTGTAAAACTGAGTACAGAACTAGGTAAAAAAGATACAGGAAAAACCTTCTACATTCTAGATGAACCAACTACAGGTTTGCATTTTCAAGACATTAAATTACTCATGGATGTAGTAAATAAATTGGTTGATAGAGGCAATTCTGTACTGATTATTGAGCACAATTTAGACGTGATAAAAATGGCTGACCACATTATAGATCTTGGTCCTGAAGGTGGTGATGGCGGCGGTAAAATATTATTTGAAGGCACACCAGAACAAATGATAAAAAATAAAGTGAGCCATACTGCTAAGTTTTTGAAAATAGAAATGGGTTTGTAAAATAAGAACGCTGATGACGCTGATTATAGCGGATAAATCGGATTATTCTTTAACCATAAAATCATTGTATTAATAAATAGCAAGTGCTGCCTCATATCAATATTGTTTGGTTTAAAAAAGATTTGCGCTTGCAAGATCATTTGTTATTGGCGCAAGCCATTGCTGCCAAACAGCCCACCTTATTACTCTTTGTTTTCGAGCCATCGATGATGGTGGCAAATGACGCAGATGATAGACACTTTAGATTTATGTATCAAAGCATAATGCAGTTACAGCAGGCCTTACAGCCTGTAGACGCAAGTATTGTTATTGCACATTGCGAGGTGATTGAAGCGTTAAGAATATTACAACAAGAATATCATATAGATACCATTTTTAGCCATGAAGAAACTGGTAATGCTATCAGTTTTACAAGAGATAAAGCGGTGGCTAAGTTTTGCAAAGCGCAACAAATCACTTGGAAAGAATACCCTACAAATGGTGTAATTAGGCGATTAAAACGTAGAACAGATTGGAATAAAAAGTGGCTAGCCACAATGGAACAACCGCAGACGATTGTAGATGTTGCGCAACTTACATCAGTAACCCTTAAGCAAGAAACAAAAGAATTGTTGTTTGCAAACCCTTTGCCAGATAGTATTACAAGCCCTAACGCTAATTTTCAGCCGGGTGGTTTTTTATATGCTCAAAAATATTTGCAAAGCTTTAGATCGGAAGA
>JAAFHG010000158.1 GCA_013297585.1 Chitinophagales bacterium | reverse complement strand
AAACTTTGGAATGCTGGTGTTGTAACTAGACACACGGTTAATGTGAGTGGTGGCAATGAAAGAATTACATTTTTTGGTGGTGGTAACGTGTACAACGAAAAAGGCAATTTTGGTGAAATTACTTTGAATAAATATGGCCTACGTGCTGGTATGAATGCTAAAATTACTAACGAAATAACGGCAAACCTTACCATGTCTACAGACTATTCAAGAGATGAAAGACATACTTTAAAAGGCGCAAGTGATGAAACAGATGATCTATCTATCAGAGCATTGTTTTTAACTCCTCAATGGGTACCTTTAGAAATAAATGGGTTACCTGTAAGATGGAACGGCCCTAATCCTCCAGGTGCTTGGAGCCCTGTAGCATTAGCTAATTCTAACAACTACAAATGGCAGAAATCTCAAAGCATTAACTTAAATGCGACATTAGAGTACAAACCAGAGTTTTTAAAGGGTTTCTTCGCTAAGGTTCAATTTGGACAAAACAATAGAAATGCTAATCATAGAGAATATTACCCACCTTATAAAGCTTATAACTTTGTAATGAGAGGTCAAAATAATTTGCTATTTTCTAACACAGTTGCTTCAATAGTAACTATCAGTAATTCAGATCAACTTGGTCAGAGTACTACAAGAACTGGTAGCTATCAAATTATTGGTTCTATTGGTTACGCTAAAAAATTCAAAAATTCAGATTTCGATATCTTCTTAGCAGCCGACCAATCTGAAGGTTCATCTGAAAATGTGTTCTTCTACAAAAATGGTCAAACTATTGCTGGTGTAGATGAGTTTTGGGCATTTAATAACGCTGGACAAACCATTAGAAACCCAGCTGTAACAGAAACGGCTAAACGTTCATATTTAGGTAGGCTTAATTACAATTTAAAAGGCAAATACTCATTAGAAGTTATTGCTAGGGCAGATGCATCCTCAAACTTTCCACCAAATTCTAGATGGGGTATTTTTCCAACAGTAGGTTTGTCATGGAAAATTAGTGATGAAAATTTCTTTAGAGATAATATTAGATTTATTGATTTAATGAAAATTCGTGCCAACTACGGTTTGGTGGGTGAAGACAGGGTAAGTAATCGTCTTTGGGAGTCTCGTTTTGGTACAACTACAGGTGCACTTATCGGCTCTACTTCTACAAATGGTTTAGATCCATCTGTATATCCTAATCCATATATTACTTGGGAAAAAGCAAGAACATTTAATGTTGGTTTTGATGTAACTGCGCTTAAAAATAAATTAACAGTAGGTGTAGATTTTTATAATAGGTATAACTACGATGGCTTTGATCAATTAACATCTAGTGCCTTACCAGCTACTTTTGGTGCTAGTGCCGCGGTGGTTAACTATGGTAGATCTATTTCTTGGGGCTCTGAGTTTTCAATAGGCTATAGAGATAGAATTAATAAAGATTGGGGCTTTAATGTTGATGTGAACTTTGGTTTTTCTAATAGTATGTTATTACAAACTTATTATAATACCAATTTCTTAGGTACTTATGGTACAGATCAGCTTGGCATTCAAGTAGGACGTAACCCTCAAAAATATAATAGCAGCAACTATGGCTATATTTCTAAAGGCCTTATAAGAACACAAGACGAGGTAGATGCAATTTTAGCCAAAAATCCAAACTATAAAATTGGTGGTGCAAAACCACAAGTTGGCTTTATGGATTTTGAAGACATTAATGGTGATGGCCAAATTAATGATTTTGACATCACAACAATGTACAATAGAACAACTACAGTTATTGGCTTTGGTATTACACTTGGCGTAGCCTATAAAAATTTCAAACTAAATACCAATATTCAGTTAAGTATTGGGGGCAAGAAATTTTATGATACAGAAGCAAGAAAAGTACCAACTACCACTCAAAATGCACCTGCGTTTTGGACAGACCATTGGACACCTAGCAATCCCAATGCTAAATACCCACGAGCAGATGCGCCACTTGCAAGAGAAAATTCAACATTTTGGGCTGTTAACGGTTCACAAGGAAGAATTAACAACATGACATTGTCTTACACAATGCCAAAATCAATTTCAGAAAAATTAAAAATTCCTGAATTGAGAGCCTTTTTAACAGGTACTAATTTATGGACAATTATCAATCCATTTAAGTACAAAGACCCTTACACGTCAAACTTTGCAAATTACCCAACTTTGAGAACCATTTCTCTAGGTATCAATGCTTCACTGTAATTAATAAACACACAAACAATGAAACGTAAAAATAATTTTCTCAAAATAGTAGCAGTTTCTACCATGCTATCAACAGCATTTTGGGGCTGTAAAAAAGATATTTTTGATTTAGTAGATCATAATGGTATCGATTCAAGAATATGGGATGATGCTGGTGCTGTTGGTCAATTTTTAGACAAAGGCTATGATTTAATGATGCCACAATGGCCCACACCTGGTGCAATCCATAATACATCAGATGAGTTAAATAGTGCTAATACCACATTTTTATATGGCACATTAACCGATAATAGTGTAACTGATATAGGCACGGGAAACAGTGTTACTACCAATAGATACTTCGATATTAGAAGATGCAACATGGGTATTGATGGGCTTAACTCAGGCTTACTTCCAGATGATGTTAAAAATCCGTTGAAGGGGCAGTTTTTTATGCTTCGTGCAATGACTTATTTTAAAATTTATGGTGGTGTACCATTGGTATTACATGGCCAAGATGTAACAGATGATGAGTTAAATGTTCCGAGATCTAAATCTAGTGAGTGTATTGATCAGATTGTAAAAGATTTAGATTCTGCTGCAATGCTTTTGCCTAAAAGTTGGGTTGCTGCTGATAAAGGTCGTTTAACAAAAAGTGCAGCCTTGGCTTTTAAAGGCAGAGTATTATTAAACTGGGCTAGTCCTCAATTTAACGTGAATAATGCATTCCCTGAAAGATGGGAAAAAGCGTATGCTGCATATAAAGCCGCTTACGACACTTGTGTATCGCATGGTATTGCTTTGTATAGTAGCTATGCCAACATATTTGTAGTGGAAGATAATTCAGAAGTTTTAATAGTAAGAAAACATGACGCCATTTCTGTGAGTCCTGGTAGAGGTACAAATACAGAATACATTACACGTCCACGTTCTGAAACAACTTCAGCTGCAGGTGGCGGTTCTAACCAACCTACATTGAATTTGGTAAGAGCCTATTTAATGAATAATGGCTTACCTATCACATATCCTTCATCTGGCTACAATGATACTTTATTTTGGGTAAATCGTGATCCACGTTTCGCAGCTTCTATATCATATAATGGCGATTTATGGGCATTAAGTGGTAAGCCTACTAGAAAACAGTGGAATTATATTGGTGTAGTAGAAGAGGGTTCTGGCTTAACCGCAACAGGTTTTTATTGTAAAAGAATATGTAACCCTACTATAACTGCATTACAAACACAATACAATAGCAATTCAGGCGGTGGCAGCGGTATGGATTGGGTGGAAATGCGTTTTGCAGAAGTAGTTATGGGATTAGCTGAGTGTGCAAATGAAACAGGTCGTATGACAGAAGCTAAAGATATGGTTCGTTTAATTCGTAAACGTGCTGGTATTGCTGTTGGTAGTTTCGATTATGGTTTATCCATTGCAACTGATATCCCTACTATGAGAGATTTGATAATGAATGAATATCAAATTGAATTTGCGATGGAAGGTAAACGTTATTGGGATTTAAGAAGAACAAGACGTTTGCATTTATTAACAGGTACAGTACGTCAAGGACTTAGATGGACACCTAAGACACCTTATTTAGCAGGTACAGGTACAGATGTAACTAAAATTTATTTAGATAAGCCAGATGCAAATGGTATCAGACCAAGAGATACGGCTAATTTGAATAATATGAGCGTATATACCAAAATGTTTACAATAGCTCTACAAAGTTTAGATGCAACTACACCCATTAATATACCACAAACATATTATTTCTATCCGTTGCCAAACTTCTTTAAAAACTCAAGCTATTTAATTGAGCAAACGCAGGGCTGGGCAGGCGGCTCTTTCGATCCATTAAAATAGTACCTACTAAAAAAATACAAAATGAAAAGAAATAATTTAATATTAACTTCTTTAATTGCACTTATTTTATTGAGTGTTGCATGTGAGAAGAAAGTTGCCCCAATTGATGATTACAGTGTAACTGTTGAATACAAAAGTAGTGGAGCAAAATATGTTACTGGTGACTTAGTTATAAGTCCTAAAGACAGCCTTTTCTTTGACTTCACAATAACTTCAGCAGTAGCAGATATCGCAGTTGTAGAAATTCAAAAGAATAATGCCAAAATTGACACGTTTAAAATGGCAGGTAGCGGTGTTAGAAGTTTCTCGGCGCTAAAAAAATACATGAGCGATAGTGCTTCAGGCGATTATACGTATCGCATTTTAGCAAGAGATGCTAAAGGTGTTTTTTTAGGTGATGGTGATAAACAAATTAAAGTTACAATAACACCAGATTTCGTTTTTCATAGCTATCGTTTCTTGTACGTGCCAGATTCTACTGCAAAAACAAACAAATGTTATTTCTCTACAGTTGATGGTAAAGTATACAGTTATACAGATGGTGCTGCAAAATCTGCGGATATTGATTTTGGCTATTTTTATGATACAACAACTACAGGTGCGCCAAAGCATACCATTTATGCGTTAACAGCTAGTACATTTTTGCCATACGATATTAGTACTTGGACAAAAAATGCAACAATTTTCAAAAAGGCAACTACACCTGCATTTTCTACTTTGTTATCTGGTTCAGGCTTAAATGCTGCAGGTATTACCAATTTATCTTCAGGCACAACAAATAAAGCCACAGCACTTGCATCTGGTAATTTGGTGTACTTTAAAACTGCTAAAGGCAAATACGGATGCTTACAAGTGAATTTTATTGAAGGAAGCAACGCTTCGCCAACTACCTATATTAATGTTGACGTAAAAGTTCAGAAATAACTTTCTACAAGCCTTGCCATAAAAAACAACAACCTATTTTAAATAATTAGAAGATTCAAATGAAAACAAGAAACATTTTTAAGTTGTCAATTTTATGGCTGGGTTTGTTATCTACTGCTTATGCGCTGTATCCAACAATACCACCAGAGGTGCAAAAGTGGAGCGATTCATTAATGAAAGCTGCCACACAACATTCTGATTCAGCCTGGGCCATTGCTTACCCGATTATTAAAGAAGAAGCCAAAAATGGTAAGCCTTTTATTCCTTGGGCAGCACGTCCTTATGATTTACCACAAGCATCCATACCTGCTTTTCCTGGTGCAGAAGGTGGTGGTAAGTTTAGTTTTGGTGGTCGTGGTGGTAAAGTAATTGTGGTTACTAATCTTAACGATGATGGTGTGGGGTCTTTCCGTTGGGCTTGTGAGCAAGGCGGTGCAAGAATCGTAGTATTTAATGTGTCTGGTATTATTCGCATTAAAACACCTTTAATCATTCGCGCACCTTACATTACTATTCAAGGGCAAACAGCGCCAGGTGATGGTGTATGTGTTGCTGGCGAATCAGTATGGATTAATACTCATGATGTCATTATTCGTTTCATGCGCTTTAGAAGAGGCGAAACCAATGTTGGTAGAAGAGATGATGCTATTGGTGGTAATCCCGTTGGTAATATCATGATTGATCACGTTTCTGCAAGTTGGGGCTTGGATGAAAATATGAGTATGTATAGACATATGTACAACGATAGTACGCCTATGAAAAATGGTGAACTAAAATTGGGTACAGTAAATATCACTATTCAGAACTCAATTTTTGCTGAAAGCTTAGATACTTGGAATCACGCATTTGGCTCTACATTAGGCGGTGAAAACTGTGCTTTTGTACGTAACCTCTGGGCTAATAATGCAGGTCGTAATCCTTCAATTGGCTGGAATGGCATTTTCAACTTTGCTAACAATGTAGTGTTCAACTGGGTGCACCGTTCTACTGATGGTGGTGATTATACAGCTATGTACAATATCATTAACAACTATTACAAGCCAGGGCCTGCAACACCAAGTCAAGATAAGCCTATTTCTCACCGTATCTTAAAACCAGAAAGCGGTAGAAGCAAGTTGCCTTACAAAGTGTATGGTAGGGCTTATGTAAATGGCAATATTGTAGAAGGTAACGACCGTGTAACTAAAGACAATTGGGATGGTGGTGTACAAGTAGAAGAACTAGAAAATGCAGGTGAGTATAAAGATGCCATGAAATGGAATCAACCACTACCAATGCCTGCTTTTACACTTATTCCTACACTTAAAGCCAAAGATTATGTGTTAACAAATGCTGGTGCAACATTACCAAAACGTGATGCTGTAGATGCAAGAATTGTAAAACAAGTAGCTACTGGTAAAATAGAAACAGATTCTAACGTGCCGTTGCCTACAACACAATTTAAACACCGTCGTTTACCAATCGATTCTTACAAAATAGGTATCATTACTGATCCAGTTCAAGTAGGTGGCTACCCTGTGTACAAAGGCACGCCTTACAAAGATTCAGATAATGATGGTATACCAGATACATACGAACTAGCACATGGCTTAAATCCTAAAGATGCTAGCGATGCTGCAAAAATTGCCAAAAGCGGTTACAGCAACATAGAAGAATATTTAAACAGTGTGGTTGACCTTAAAGCGGTTACACCAGCTGCTATTAACAAATAAGTCGCTTTTAATGCTTTAAAAAATGGCTTTTGTAACTGTATCCAAGCACTTGCAAAAGCCATTTTTGTTTTAAAGATTTTTTGTGTTACCAGCTTTAGTCCCGATAGCTATCGGGATTCAATTGAACATCCTTGCGAGTTTATGCTGAATTTATGAAGCACCTACTTGTACGGTTGTCTCTTTTATCGTCATTCACAGCATAAACTTGTGACTGAGGTAGCGAAGCTGTACCATTACTTCACTAATTTGCACTGCATACTTCATCATTACTTTGTAGCATGAACATCACACGTCGTTCTATCATATTTAGCAGTATCAATTTATCGTTGGTATTGCTAGTAATGTTTACAAATGCATTGGCACAAAAAGCCAAGCCTGTAAAGCCTTTACCACCTGTGGCTGTCATCAATAACAAGCTAGTTTACACACTAGATTCTTTAGGCAATAGAATACCAGATTTCTCTTACTGCGGTTATAAAGCTTCTGAGCAGCCAATACCAAACGTACCTATTAAAGTAACTGTACCTGCAATAAAAGGCGACGCTACTTTAGCCATACAATCAGCCATTAACTATGTGGCAAAATTACCACTTGACAAAGATGGTTTTCGTGGTACAATACTTTTAGCGAAAGGTAAGTTTGAAGTTTTTGGACAATTAAAAATTACTGCTTCAGGTATTGTATTACGTGGTAGTGGTATTGGTGAAAATGGTACACAAATAATTGGCACAAGTACAGATAGAGCAACCTTAATTCGTGTCTTTGGCAAAAACGATAAGCAGCTACAAGAAGAACTAACTGTTACTGACATATATATACCAGTTAATGTTAATAAATTTTCTGTTACAAATGCAAGTACTTTAAAAGTTGGCGATAATATTATCATTCGCAGACCTTCTACCAAAGAGTGGATTACCGATTTAGGTACAGAATCTTTTGGTGGCGGTTTAAGTTCTATTGGCTGGAAAGCTGGTGAATTAGACATCCGTTTTGATAGAACAATAACAGCTATAAATGGTAATGAAATAACTATAGATGCACCACTAACCACAGCTTTGGATACAAAATATGGTGGCGGTTTTGTAAGTAAATATGAATGGGCAAGTAGAATACAAAATATTGGTATTGAAAACTTAGAACTTATTTCTACCT
>JAAFHG010000130.1 GCA_013297585.1 Chitinophagales bacterium | reverse complement strand
GAAAACCCAATTAGCGGTAGGTACTACATCTATAGCTATACCAGCAGCCCAGCTAGCAGCAGGTAGCTACATACTAGAAATAGAAACAACAGATGGTAAACAAACACAACGTTTTGTGAAGGAATAAGCAAGGTGAAACGTGAAAAGTGAGATGTGAAACGTAGAGCACAAAACAAACAACAAAAAACAACTAGGGATTAGACAAAAAATAACTAATCACAGGTTTATACAACCAGCCAAACAGTAGTACCAAAAAAAATATATAATGAAAAAAATTACAATTATACAGATACTAACACTACTAGCCATCATGCTTGTACCAAGGTTATTATTGGCACAGCCTGTAAGTCAGCCATTTTCAGGTGGTTCTGACCCAGATAGTGTTCCAATAGATGGGGGCTTGAGCTTACTTGTAGCAGCTAGCGTAGGTTATGGTGCAAAAAAATTGAAAGAGAAGAGGCAGAAATGCAAAGAGAAAAGAGGCAAGGAGGTAGGAGGAAGCAAGGCCAATTGTGGTCTGGGTTATTTGTGAGCAAACACAATAAAGATTTGCAAGTTTTTATGTTACTAATTTGAAGCCAATAATCAGTAAGTGAGGTAGCGTATTTATAACTTATAGCCGTATGATCATGGCTATAAAATAAATATAAATTAAAATTTAATTATATTTATTGATTTATTTTAAATTATACAATAAAATATATAATCTGTTATTATTGAGCATTGCATCATTACATGTTGCAGCCTTGCTTTTTTCTTGTATCAATAATGTATTGAATTTTCCAAACGTTGTTTTGTTTTACCAATACAAAATTATTCACGCCGCAATGGCTAAAGTTACCGTTGTAGTAAAAATAGTAAGGCGTCCACACATTGGCCAAAGCACCATCTATTTGTACGCTACCAAAAGTGATGCGTTCATCTGCTGCGCCTTTAGGTAGCTGCGCTATTTGCTTTGCAAAATCTGCAATAGCTTCATTTCGTATCACTGTTTTGCCTTGTTTATTGGTAGCAATGGTTTGTAATAAAGCACTATCAGCAAAACAACTAGTAAGTAAAGCTGCGTCAGATATTTTCATAGCGGTAAACAATTGGTTTACTGTGGCTTTTACTGCGGCTTCTTCATTGGCTTGAGCATGTATTATACTACCAAAACTGAGTGTTACTAACAAGCATATTATTTGTTTCATAAAATTTATATTGTAGTGTGTAAAATTAAATTACTAGCACATTAAATATAACGATAGCTTCACTACACAACTAAATTACTATGGCTGAAACTGAAAAACTAGCATTTGCATTGTACCAATTTGCAGGCATATCGCAAGAAGATTTTGATTTGTCACAATCGTTTTGGCAATACAAGCAATTTAAAAAAGGTGAGTTTTATAACGAGCAAAGGCATATTTGCAAGTATCTTGGTTTTATTGTTAAAGGGGCGTTTCGGTCGTATTTATTAGATGATAACACTATAGAAGAAAAGAACGTTTTTTTGTTTTCGGGCAATGGATTTGTGGTGAGTTTTAAAAGTTTTGTAAATCAAATACCCTGCGATTATTATACCCAAGCAATGACGGACGCTGAAGTGATATACATTCACATCAATCATTTACAAGCATTATATAAGCAATCGCATCAATGGGAAAAGTTTGGACGATTATTAGCGCAAGAAGCTTTTAACGTAACCATGAGCAGAATTGAAGGCTTTATTTTTAAAACACCCGAAGAACGCTATTTAGACCTTATACAACAACAGCCAGACATCTTCAATAATATTCCATTGTACCATATTTCGTCTTACTTAGGTATTAAAGGGCCATCGCTAAGTCGTATTAGAAAGAGAATTTCTGAAAAATAGAACGATTTTAACTTAGGTTAAAATTATTGTTGCTGGGTAGATAGAGCTTTGTGTTATCAAAAAATAAAAATCATGAAAACAAAAACTATCGTTCTGATTCACGGCTTATTTGTAACCAATAATAGCTGGAAACAATGGAAAACTTATTTTGAAGAAAAAGGATTTATAGTACATACACCAGCCAATCCTGGCCATGAAGGAAATCCTGAAGAGTTAAGAAATAACATTCATCCTAAACTTACAAAAACAGGGTTTAAAGATGTTGTAAACAATCTTGTAAAATTGATAGACAGCTTGCCAGAAAAGCCGATTGTTATTGGTCATTCATTGGCAGGGTTAGCAGTGCAAAAATTGATTGAACTAGATAAAGTAGTGGCTGGTGTAAGTATAGATGGTGCACCACCAAAAAATGTGTTTGCACCATTTGCAACCATTAAAGTAGTATTGCCAGTTCTAAATTTCTTTAAAGGGAATTCTCAATTTTTAGGTAGTAGAGAATGGTATCACAATGCATTCTTTAATAATTATACCAAAGCCGAAAGCGATAAACTATATGAAACAATAGCTGTGCCCGAAAGCAGAAAAATAGCAAGAGACACTTTACTAACCGCATTTGCAGCCGTTGATTTTAAAAAACCGCATCAACCTTTGTTGTTTATTGGTGGTACCAAAGACAATATTTTCCCCGCATCATTCACTGAAAAAATAGCCAGTGCTTATAAAGACAAAAACAGCATTACCAACTTTAAAGCATTTGAAGGAAGAAGCCATTTTATATGTGGTGAAGAAGGCTGGGAAGAAGTTGCAGATTATGTACTAAACTGGATAACAAGATTGTAATATGCATTGATATAATAATTATTGTGGTAAAGTTTCTAGTAAAGCCATTACCAAAGTAGCGGCATTTTTTGCCGCAATTTCATAAAAATGTTTCACATCGGTTGAGGCTTTACTATTGGCGTTATCGCTCAAACTTCTGATGACTAAAAAAGGTGTTTGCTGTTGCCAACATACTTGTGCTACAGCCGCGCCTTCCATTTCGGTGGCGGCAGCATGTAGTTGGTATTGCAGTTGGTGGTTTAGTTTTTCAGAAGACACAAATACATCGCCTGTAACAATAATGCCGCTTTTAATAGTGGGCAAAAAACTATCGCTACCACGTTGCACTTTTTCTAAACGTACTGTTTTAGCCACAGCCATTGCTTTGCTTACTAAGGCAGCATCGCAAGTAAAATACAAAGGATTTGGTTGCATAGTAACAGGGTTCTTGGTAGGGTTATACATCATGCCAGCATCGGTTACAGCACCAAAATCATGATAAGTAAGTGTTGTGCCTATTACAATATCGCCAGGCAATAAAGTGCTATCTACACCACCTGCAATACCTGAAAATATAATGCTTTGTGGTTTAAAATGTTCTAGCATTAACGTAGTCACAATAGCTGCATTTACTTTACCAATACCAGTTTGCACAACTACTACTTGTTTGCCTCGCAGTAAGCCTTTGGTAAAGTGTATCTGCTGAATTATTGTATCTAATGGCTGTACCAACTGTTGTTTTAACAACACCAATTCAGGTGGAAAAGCGCCTAAAATACCAATTACTTTTTGCGCCCAAGCGCTAGAAATACATAATACTAAACCTAGGAATAAAGATGTAAACTGTTTCATACTGGTGTGGTGATTTAAAAAATAAGTGCTGCAATGGCAAATACATCAATTAACCACATAGCCAATGTGATGTTTTTAAATTTACCTGCTGCTATTTGCAAAGTGGTATAGCTTAAAAAGCCCCAAATAATACCTTGTGTAATGGAATAGGTGAATGGAATTAATACCATCGCAATAAATGCAGGCATCGCTTCTTCCATAGCAAGCCAATTGATTTTTACTATTGGCTTCATCATAAATACACCCACTAAAACTAATGCGGGTGCGGTGGCAATAGCTGGTACGGCACTAATTAATGGCGATAAAAAAAGAAACGGTAAAAATAAAATAGCACCAGTAATGGCTGTAACGCCAGTACGTCCACCTGCTTCAATACCTACAGCAGATTCTATATAAGCTGTGCCAGGGCTACTACCAAGTAAACCTGCAATAGTGGTAGAAAATGCATCTACCAATAAAGATTGTTTAAGATTAACAGGCTCGCCAGAAGCATCCATTAAATCAGCCGCTTCGGCAAGGCCTACAAAGGTTGAAAGACTATCAAACAAATCGGTAAATACAAACGCAAATATAACTGGCAACATGCTGTATTGCAATGAATGCAAAATATCTAGCTTAAAGAGTAAACTAAAATCGGGCATGGCTACAATACCATTGAAATTGATGATGGTAGTTGCACCGCCCCAATATCTACCAATAGGCCATGCCAATAAACTAGTAGTAATAATGCCAATGATAATGCCGCCTTTCACTTTTTTAATTAATAAAATGGCTGTAATGGCAAGGCCGATGAGAAATGTAATAACTGGTGCTGATAATGTGCCGATGCCTACAATGGTAGCAGGATTAGCGACTATAAACTTAGCATTTACAAAACCAATGAGTGTGATAAACAAACCAATGCCTGCAGCAATTGCATAACGCAATGTTTTAGGAATGGCTTTTACAATATAGGTGCGAATATTAAATACTGATAGCAATAAAAAAATAATGCCTGACCAAAATACAGCACCTAAAGCCACAGTATAGCTCACTTTTAATGTAAGTACAGCGGTGAATGTAAAGAATGCATTTAGCCCCATGCCTGGTGCTACTAAAATAGGATTACGAGCATAAATACCCATTAATAAACTGCTAAAAAAAGATACCAAAACAGTAGCTGTTAGTACCGCAGAAAAAGACATACCGGCTTGGCTTAAAATAGATGGATTAACAATAATGATATAGGCGGTTGCTAAAAAAGAAGAAACGCCAGCTAATATTTCTTTTGAAAGCGACACCGACTTTTGATTGTGTAAAGCTTGAGATTGCATAGCAGTAAAGTGGTTTGCTCAAAGATAAGTGCGAAGGCTTTATGATACAATGGGCAAGCACAAGCATTTGGCGGCTGCAACAGGTACTTCGTAAACTTCAGTATAAATTCAATACGAGGTTAAATAGTTGTCCTTCAGAAGTTTTTTTAATTTTGGTAGAACATAATACTAAATATTCACAATATATTATTTAATAATAATTAAACATTATAAGTTGTCAATTGATGTTGGCATGGTAATTTATAATTTTATTTTTTAATATAAAATTATAAATTAATGTGAAATTGTTTTAGTTGTAACAAGCACAAAGTATTTGCAAATACTTTGTGCTTGTTACTTGTGGTTACTTTACTATACAGTGCATAGATTATTCGTTTTAAACAGGCGCTTATTAATAATACAATTTAATTACCAAATAAGCCCAAGCCTTTTAGCGAATCCATAAGGCCGCCGCCACCTTGTTGGCCACCTGTAAACTGACCAATTAGGCTTTGAACATCTAAATTGCCACCACCTACTTTGCTTAGTATGCCTTGTAAGTCGAAGCTACTATCATTAGGGTCGTTTGTTTTGGTTACAAATTTTTGTAGTACAGTAGGTATTAAGTTGCCCGCAATATTGGTAGCAGTGCTTGGGTCTACACCAAATTTGCTCATTAAATCGCCCACAAAGCCACCTTGAATGTTTTGCATAATGCCACTGTTAGTAATATTACCACCGTTAAATAAGCTCATAATATCGCCAATATTACCATTGCCTACTGCATTTTTCAAGCCATCAAAAATAGATGAAGTAGCAGTTGATATGGCTTCATCGTTACGTTCGTTTGGTATTGCAGGATTGTTGATGATGGCATCACCTGCATGTTGTTTTACTAAGTCTAATAAGTTGTCTAGCATGTTAGTTGAGATTTAATTATTTACAAATAGAAAGTATTTTTTGTGATGTAGCAAACATCACATGTTATCAATTATTTATTAGCGGCATAAATGGTTTTCCAAATCTCGCTTGCTACTAGTAAGTTGCCAGCACTTGTAAGGTGTACACCATCTACTGTCAGTATGCCTTTGTCTGTATTATTGGGGTTGTTAGCATTTAAATAATCGGCAAAAGCTACACGTAAATCACATACAGGTAGCGATAAACTTTGTGCGATGTTGCGTACCATTTTGCTGTAAAAATTTAAGTCGCCATCTTGTAAGTTGGTCACATCGTTTCGTTCGCCAATAACTGTTGGTGTACACAGTATTACTTTGATGTTTTGTGCTTGTAGTTTCTTAATAATGGCTCTGTAAAACTGTTCGTATTTTTTAGGCTCTGTACCTGTGCCTGTAGTGGTTTTGTGCCATACATCATTAATGCCTATGTATATTACTACCACATCAGGTTTTTTAGCAAGCACATCTTCTTCTATGCGCAGGTATAAGTCGTACACTCTATTGCCACTTACACCTGCACCTACAAGTTCATAATTATCACCCAAGCCTTGTAGTTTTATCAGGCTATCCATTTTAGGTATATAGCCGTTTTTTCCTGCACCTTGCTGTGTAATAGAGTCACCAAAAAATACCACTTTGGTTTTCTTTTGTAGTGTTATAAATGACATACAGGTAATAGCAATAATGGCAATAGCAGTTGTTAGATGTTTCATATTGATGATTGTGTTTTGCTTAATTATAAGTTATAAAATCTTGCAGTATTTAAGCCAAAAAAATCAGCTTGTTCTGTTGCAGAAAAGCTTGCAAAATATTTTGTTACAATGCCAAGCATGCGTTCATAATCTGCTGCTACTAGGCACACCGGCCAGTCGCTGCCATACATGATGCGTTTGGTGCCAAAAGCATTTACCACCACATCTAAGTAAGGGGTAAAATCTTCAGGTTGCCATTGCTGCCAGTTGGCTTCTGTAACCATTCCAGATATTTTGCAGCTTACATTGTCAAACAAAGCAATGGCTCCAATATCTTTTTTCCACTCAGCAATTGTTTGGTGTTTAATATCAGGCTTTGCAATATGGTCTATCACAAATTTTTGGTTAGGAAATGCTTGTACAAATTGTGGAATAAATTGTAATTGGTCAGGGAAAATTAAAATATCGTACGTGAAATTATGCTGCGCTAATTTACCAATGCCATTTATAAACTTTGGCTGCAACATTAGGTCCTTTTGTGGCTCACCTTGTAGCACATGCCTAAAGCCTTTCATTTTATCAAAGCGGCTGTAGTAAGCTAAGCGTTCCTCAATATTACCTGCTTGTAAATCTACCCAGCCTACAACGCCTTTTATAAAGTCATTGTTAGCGGCATTTTGTAGTTGAAAGTCATTCTCTGCTTCTGTTTGGTCACTTTGTACAGTTATGCAACCATCTATACCATTTGCCTGTAAAACAGGCCATAAATCTTGCGGTAAAAAGTTGCGCTGAATAACAGCCATCTCATCATTTATCCAACTATCTCTTACCGCATTAAATTGCCAAAAATGTTGGTGTGCATCTATTTTCATACCTGTGAAGAATAAAAAATGTCGTTAGTAATACATCCCTTAAAATGGTGTTACAAAGTAAGGCAAAGCAAGTATTCTTACGCTTAATTTTTGCAAATAAAAACAGCCTTTGTTACGCTTGTAACAAAGGCTGTTTGTTCTATTAAAACTATAAAATAATTAAGCTTCTACGCGTTTCATTTTGGGTACTAAAAAATGCATAACTATCCATGCTAATAAATAAGCACCACCACAAATTAAGAACATGATAAAGTAACCTGTAGCTAGCTTGCCTATGCTTTGGTAATAAACAAACATTCTTTTTTGAACTAGTGCCACTAATAGTAAACCACCTACACCACCAAATAAGCCACCAATACCTGTTACAGATGCAGTAGAACTTTTTGGAAACATATCAGAAACTGTGGTAAAAATATTAGCGCTCCATGCTTGGTGGCCTGCCATTGCTAATCCAATAACACTAACCGCTAACCACATATTGATAGATCCTAAATATTGTGCAAATACAATTGGCATTACACATAAACCATAAATCAACATACTAGTTTTGCGTGCTTTAAAAACAGGCCAGTTTTTATTAATCAATTTCATTGGTAACCAACCACCAAAAATGCTACCAAAGCTTGCTATAACTAGTGGTATAGCAGATGGCCAAATTAAAGCGCTATCATCTAATTTGTATTCTTTTCTTAAAAAATCTGGTAACCAGAAAATATAAAACCACCAAATAGGATCGGTTAAAAACTTACCAAGTGCAAATGCCCAAGTTTGCTTGTAGGTAAGCAATTTTGCCCAAGTTAATTTAGGTCCAACTTCATTTAGCTCTGAAATTTCATCTTTATCGCTAGTGGTAATATACAACAGCTCATCTTCTGATAAACGTTTTTGTTTTTTAGGCACTTCGTAAAATATAAACCAAAGTATTAACCATACAAAACCAATTGCACCAGTAATGATAAAAGCCATTTGCCAGCCGTAGTTTCTTGCTAATGGTGGTATTATAAATGGTACTGCAATAGCCCCAATATTAGAACCTGAGTTAAATATACCAGTAGCTAAAGCACGTTCTTTTTTAGGAAACCATTCTGCAGTTGTTTTAATGGCAGCAGGAAAATTACCAGCTTCGGTAATACCTAAAAATACCCTAGCGATACCAAAACCAAGTGTGCCTTTTGCAAATGCATGACAGATAGCTGCAAGACTCCATAAACCAGTAGCTAAACCATAGCCAATTTTAGTACCTAGTTTATCAATAACTCTACCAGCAAATAAAAATCCAAAGGCATAAGATACCTTAAAAGCCATTTCAAGATTAGCGTAATTTGAAATTTCTTCTACGGCTGTCCAGCCAAAAGAGTCTGATATAAATGGTCTTAAAAATGCAATAACTGTTCTATCTAGATAGTTAATAGTTGTTGCAAAAAATACCAATGAACAGATGGTCCACCTGTATTTTCCTATTGTTTGATTTACTTCTTTCATATAGCAACTTTGAATTTATAATTTGAAATTTGTTATTGGAAGGGAAAAATGATTCGTACCTCGTACAATAATCACCATTGACCATTGACTACTGACTATTCACTTTTTACACCCCACCAAATATTGAGAAGCCACCATCTACACAAATCATAGCACCTGTTACAAACTTGCTAGCATCGCTTAGTAGCCATACAATAGCACCTTGTAATTCATCAGGATTACCAAAGCGTTTAAATGGTGTTTGTTTAATTACCAATTCGCCTCTATCTGTATAGCCACC
>JAAFHG010000366.1 GCA_013297585.1 Chitinophagales bacterium | reverse complement strand
ATTAGCACCGATATTGGCCCTGGTAATACCATAATGGATGCTTATGTACAAGCACATTTTGAAGGCAAATATTTTGATGCAGACGCAGCCATCGCTAAGCAAGGCATTGTGAATAGGGTGTTGTTACAAGCGCTAGAAAATCATCCTTTTTTTGCCGCTAGTTTTCCTAAAAGCACAGGGCCAGAACTGTTTAATCTAGCTTACTTACATACTGCCATGCAGCAAGCTAACCTTACCAATTTGTCTCATGCAGATGTAATGGCAACACTTAATTATTTTACCGCAAATGCTATTGTAGCGGCTATTAAACAACTTGCAATAACACAAAAACCTATCACAATATTTGTAAGTGGTGGTGGTATGCATAATCCTTTGCTGTTACAAAATATACAAGCACAATTATCACAAATTACCATCAGTACTACGCAAGCAATTGGTATTAATCCCGATGCTAAAGAAGCGGTACTGTTTGCTTTACTGGCAAATGAAAGTTTATGTGGTGGCAATACTTTCTATGGCAATAACACACCAAGTGTAAGCATGGGTAAAATCAGCTTCCCGAGGTAATATTTGTCTCGCATAAACGGCAGATTATGCAGAAAATTCTGCGCTATCTGCGACTTCTGCGAGAGATAACAAAAATAACCCCAAATTGCAGCCACTTTAAGCAACCAAATAGTTGCTATGTAACCCAATAATGACATTTAGCAATAAGAGTAATACCGCTACAGGCATTGGTTTGGCAGTTTTAGCAGCTGTCATTTGGTCGGGCAATTTTATTATTGCTCGAAGTATTTCGCCCATAGTACCACCTGTGACGCTTGCTTTTTTACGCTGGTTTTTTGCCACTTTAATTATTGCACCAATTGCTTGGCGCAAGTTTCAACAAGAGAAACAATTAATATGGCAGCATAAAGGCTATTTCATCCTCACTGCATTTATGGGCTTTACTTGCTACAATGTATTTTTATACATTGCAGGGCATTATACCACAGCTATTAATCTTGCATTGATTGGCTCAGTTTCTGCCCCCATTTTTGCCGTTATTATTGCCAAAATAATATTCAAAGAACATATTCCTTTGCAGCGTGTCATCGGCTTGGCTTTATGTGTTATTGGTATTGTTACATTAATAGCGCAGGGTAGTTTGCAACGCCTCATTACATTTCGGTTTGCCATAGGCGATTTATGGAGTTTGTTGGGTGCACTTACATTTGCCGTGTACAACAATCTTACTAAATACAAACCAAAAGGCGTATCAGATTTAGGTTTTTTGTTTACTGGTTTCAGTTTTGGTACTACCATGCTTGTACCATTTGTAATTGCTGAGCATTTAATTACGCCAACTGCTATCCCTTTTAATGTGATTGTTGTAAGTAATGTGGCTTATTTAAGCATTGGCTGTTCGGTGCTTTCTTATCTATTTTGGAATCGCTCCATTCATCTTATTGGGCCAAGCCGTACTGTATTGTTTGGCAATTTAATACCTATTTTAAGCACCATAGAAGCTGTGGTATTATTAGGCGAACAATTTACTAGCATTCATATTATCAGTGGCATTATTGTACTTACAGGTTTGGTAATTGCCAATATTTCGTTACGCAAAAAATCTATTAGTTAATGCTTACAACAACTACTATTCTTATTCTTTGCCTGGTTGCTTTTTTAGCTGGCTTTGTAGATGCTATTGTGGGTGGTGGCGGCTTAATACAAACGCCAACAGCCATTTTATTGCTGCCACAATTTCCTGTGGCTACAGTTATCGGCTCTCTTAAAATATCATCGTTTAGCGGTACAGCATTTGCCGCTAGGCAATATCTTAAACGACAAAAAATATATTGGCAATTGCTAAGCATTATGATGCTTGTAGCCATGGTAGCGTCTTTTAGTGGCTCGCAATTACTAACAGTAGTAAGTAACAGCTTCATGAAACCCTTGCTACTAGTGGTGCTTGTGTTTGTAGCCATCTATACTTACAGCAAAAAAAACTTTGGTAACCAAATAGTCAAACAACATTCTAGCAAACAACAGTTGTGGTATGGCTTGGCCATTAGTGTAGTGATTGGTTTTTACGATGGCTTTATTGGGCCTGGCACGGGTAGCTTTTTTATATTGGCTTTTGTAAGTATTATGGGTTACGATTTTTTACTAGCAAGTACCAATGCTAAAATGGTAAACCTTGCAACTAATGCAGGTTCTATTGTATTGTTTTTATTAAAAGGCAAAATTGTTTGGGCTATTGCTTTGCCAATGGCTGCAAGCAATGCAGTGGGCGGTATTATCGGTGCTAAATTTGCTATCAGCAAAGGCAATCAATTTATACGTGTTTTCTTTTTGTTGGTGGTAATTGGTACACTAGTGCGCTTCGCTTGGGACGTTTTTCGTTAAAATATTTACCCAATTATACACTTTCGTTTACCTGTTAACTTATTCAATAATGGTAGTTATACGCATTTGTCACTTTCTATCAAATGCATCTAATATTTGCATCACTTCTATACCCACATCGGCAGAGCAAGGGTTGTCTCTTTTATTGGTAAAATATGCTACCACCCATTCTATCATGGGCTGTTGTATATGCAGTGGTATATAACATTTGATGGTGTCTGTTTTCCCATCTTTTTTCAGTAGGTAAAAGTCTGTACCAAATACCGAGAAGCTAATACTGCCTTTAGACCCTATAATTTCTACTTCATCTTTTCTTGCTTCTTTGGGTACGGTAAAGCACCACACACCATTAAAAAGCACACCATTTTCAAATAGTATGTTGCCTGTTACAATATCAGACGCAGCATAGTAACCACCTTGATTATTAGCGTAGCCACTGTAGCTTTTTGCGTTGCCAAAAAAGTACAGCATTAAGTCTATTTGGTGTGGTGCTAGGTCGTGAAACAAACCGCCACCAGATATCTCAGGATTTACACGCCAATTGTCCTCTGTTTTAGTAATCAAATCAGATTCATGAGGCTGCAACATTTGTAGCTTTACAAATCGTACATCACCAATTACACCAGTTTCTATGGCTTCTTTTATTTGTAAAAACAACGATAAGCCTCTTCTATAATGTGCCACTGTAAGCTTTTTGCCACTAGCTATGGCTGCTGCTTTCATGTTTTGTGCCGATGCACTGTTTAGAGTCATGGGTTTTTCTACATACACATCTTTACCAGCCTGCAATGCAGCA
Source organism: Chitinophagales bacterium (assembly GCA_013297585.1). Classification (GTDB taxonomy): domain Bacteria; phylum Bacteroidota; class Bacteroidia; order Chitinophagales; family Chitinophagaceae; genus Parasediminibacterium. The sequence continues at coordinate 822 of JAAFHG010000366.1, read as the reverse complement.
ATAGTATAGGCTTCGTGGTAGAGTGGTGGTGTAGCAATGTATATGGCATTAATATCTGCGTCATTGATTAATTCATTCGCATCTGCATACCATTTAGGCACACCATGCCTTTGTGCATAATCAGCGGCTTTCGCTGCATCTCTACGCATCACTGCTACCAAGCTAGAGTTTGGTACTTTGTTAAACGCAGGCCCACTTTTTACTTCAGTTACATCGCCACAGCCTATAATGCCCCATTTTATCATCTTAATTCGTTTATACTTGTTTAGTAATACTGCTTTCTTTTATTAAGCCCACTAAAGTAGGTGTGTTGCTCATCATTTCAAATTCGGCTTCGCTACTTTATTTATGCAATCGTTGCCATACTAATGGCATTGGTTTGTTGATGATTATTCTTTAACAATCGTTTGCCTATACACTTGCTCACCCGTAATGGTAAGTACATAGCTGCCTCTTGCAAAGCCGCTTGTAGCAAGGCTTACAAAGTTATTACCTGTTTGTAAGTATATAGGTTGCTGCCATACCACTTTGCCTTGCATATCAGTTACTTTTAAATTTGCTGTGTGGCGAGTTATATTTTGTATCTGTATTTGTAACTGATCTTTTACAGGATTAGGATATACGCTAAAGCGCACATTACTAGTGCCAAGTTGCACAGGTACTACTTTGCTATAAGTGATGCTGCCATCTTTATCTACAGCTTTTATGCGATAGTACAATAGCGGTACAGCATTATCAATATTATTATCTACAAAACTGTAGTTACTGCTATTGGTTGCGGTTACTGTACCTATGGCTGTAAAACCATTACCATTGCTACTA
>JAAFHG010000627.1 GCA_013297585.1 Chitinophagales bacterium | reverse complement strand
ATTGTGTTGGTGGGTTTGCCCAAAGAAACCATTAAAACATTGCCGCACAATATTATAGGTATTGAACGTACAGAAAGTTTAGATGAACTTGTTGCATTGTATAGTATGGCAACTGCATTTGTAAACCCAACCTGGGTTGATAATTTCCCTACAACCAATATTGAAGCACTTGCTACTGGCACACCAGTAATTACATACAATACTGGCGGAAGCATAGAAGCCATTGATGCACACACTGGCTTTATAGTGCCACAGGGTGATATTGAAGGCATCATAACAGCTTTTAATGCCATTAAACAAAAAGGCAAACAAAGTTTTAGCCAAGCTTGTAGGCAAAGAGCGGTGTCACTTTTTAACGAAAAAGAAAGGTTTACTGATTACTACCATTTGTACAAGGAGGTAATTGGTACCAATGTTTTATCACAAACCATACCAGCATGAGTATCGCATCATTAAAATATAATCTTTTATTACACCTAAAAAATATGCCTGGCCCAAAGGTTACTAAAAAAATAGTAGTAATTGAGGCGGATGATTATGGAGGTATAAGAATTCCTTCTGCCAAAGCATATATAAAATTGAAAAATGCAGGTGTGGATATTGATGCATCTAGGTATAACTTATTGGATACTTTAGAAGATACAGCAGATTTAGCAGCGTTATTTGAAACACTGAGTAGTGTGAAAGACCATAATGGCCATGCAGCTGTTATGACGCCATTTGTAAATGTGGCCAATCCTGATTTTGATAAAGTAAAAGCAGGCAATTATCAAACCTATTTTTACGAACCGTTTACTACTACTTATCAAAAATATGGTCGTGATGCAGCTATGATGACCATTTGGAAACAAGGAATGGCAGCAGGCATATTTACGCCTGAACTACATGGTAAAGAGCACATAAGTGTTCAACCTTGGATGCAACAATTACAAAAAGGCAATAGCCAATTGCTTACTGCATTTAATGAAGGATTTGTTGCGGTAAACAATATAGATGGGGTACATGCTTACGCACAAGAATTTAGACCAGAATTTTATTTCACCAATAGTAGCCAAAAAGAATTTTTGCATACCTCTATACAACAAGGGGTTCAATTGTTTAAAGAAATTTTTGGGTACCTACCTACCTCATTTACACCTAGCAATAGTCATTTTCATCCTGATTTTGAACAAACAGTTTACAATGCCGGGGTAAAATTTTTAAGTGTTGGGCACAACAATCCTTATTCAACCGATACAGGTGAATTGGCATTTAAAAAATATACATTCAATCAAGGAATAAAATCCAATGTCTTAAATTTTTATATTCGCAACTGTGCTTTTGAACCAAACGACCCTGCATATAAAAATATTGATATTACCATGCAACAGGTAGCCGCAGCTTTTAGCAATAAAAAGCCAGCAATTATAAGTACACACAGGGTTAATTTTGGTGGAGTAATCAATACAAAAAATAGAGACAAAGGATTAAAAGAATTACAATACCTATTGCAGAACATTGTAAAGCGTTGGCCAGATGTAGTTTTTATGAGCAACAGCGATATGGTAAAAGAACTTAAAAATTAATTTATACATACACATTCAATTTATTAAAAAATAAAGCATGAAAAAAATTCTTGTTACAGGTTCGTCAGGTTTAATTGGCTCAGAAGTTTGTTTACACTTTGGCGAATTGGGCTGGGAGGTACATGGAGTTGACAATAACCAACGAGCTATATTTTTTGGACCAAATGGTGATACAAGGTGGAACCAAAACAGGTTGCAAAACAGTTTGCCCAGTTACATCCACCACGAAATAGACATAAGAAATAGGCAAGGGGTGATTGACTTAATTGCTACAGTACAGCCAGATGCTATTGTGCATACTGCCGCACAACCTAGCCATGATAGGGCAGCTGCCATACCATTTGAAGATTTTGACACCAATGCAGTAGGAACTTTTAATTTACTAGAAGCCACAAGGCGCTACAATACCAACATTCCTTTTGTGCACATGTCAACCAACAAAGTATATGGTGATGCACCCAATGAAATTGAAATGGTTGAGCTAGAAACAAGGTGGGATTATGCAGATAAAAATTATGAGCATGGCATTGCAGAAAGCTTTAGGGTTGATCAATGTAAACACTCATTATTTGGTGCCTCAAAGTTGTCGGCTGATATTTCAGTACAAGAGTATGGTCGTTATTTTAATATGCCAACCGTAGTATTAAGGGGTGGATGCCTTACTGGACCAAACCACAGTGGTGTTGAGTTACATGGCTTTTTAAGTTAC
>JAAFHG010000485.1 GCA_013297585.1 Chitinophagales bacterium | reverse complement strand
GTCTAAACAGCCAGAGTTAGACAATGATACAAAGACCAAAGTTTTATTAAAGTTTTTTCAATTAAGAACGGATGTTAAAGCTAAGTCTGGCAATAAAGGAATTATTGATGAGTTTTCAAGCAAACCGTTAAACATCGTCTTTGAAGATGAAAAACTTAATGAAGAAATGTTGCATAATGACTACAATCCAAATGAAGTTGTCTTTGTCGTTGATGTCAAATTACAAACTGTTTCAGGAAGTCTTGCAGCATATAAAGTAGTCAAATTTCACGAAACATTAGATATTGATACAACGTCAAACTAAGGTTACACACAACTCTTGTATTTGCGCGGTTCTATGAGAAGCCTTGCGCCAATACACTAAATATAGCTGCATTAGCGCAAGTATTCAGCTTGTTATTATTTCTTCACTTCCTCAACCTTACTACCGCCACCACCTCTCAAATCTATAATTCTTCTGGCTATAAAGTAGGTATCTACAAGGTCTTTATCGGCATTTAGTTATTTGCTTTCTGTTCACATTGTTATTATTTCAACCATATAAAGGTAAAACGATTTTTTTATTATATCAATTTTTTAGGCGTAGCTTTTTTACAATTTATTCTTTTCTGCATCTTTTATTTGTGATAATAAATGAGTAGTTGCATAAATAATAAAGCAACTATTAGTATTAAGGTTGACATTATTATCTGTCATTCCTTCGGAATTTTTATTACATTTTTGATATGTCTATAATCATCTCAGCCCTTCGGGCTTGGCTTATCAATTAAAGTACTACCTTTTTTACACAACTTCTTACCTAGTTACCACATAACTATCAGTAAGCGAGTAGCATGGCACAGGATAGTTGTTTTTTTTAGTGCAAGTAACTTGCCCACAGATTGTAAAACAAAAGCCATGTTGCATAACAACTACTTATTAAAATATATTTTAATTTAAAATATATTACTTCGGCAAATCACCCATAAAATATCACCAGTATATTCAGTAGAAAAGGGTAGTAAATACTACCACAAACAGTTAACGACACATATATGAAAAGACAATTACAAACAGGGTTTACCAGCATGTATTACCAAAAAGTTGTGCTTAAACTTACAATTATATTATTTATAAATATAATTTCATTGCCATATGCTTTTGCACAACAATGGAGTGTTTTGGGTAACGAAAGTAGTATTGGAAGTGCCGCTTCATTGTACACAAGCATTGCTGTTTTAGAAGATACCGTGTATGTAGCTTTTAGAGAAGGTACTGTTACTAAAGTAAAAAAAAGAAATGTAAGTTCAGGTGCTTGGGAACAATTAGGTACGGATGTTGGCACAAATCTTACCTACTCAAAAATTCAACTTGACAAGAAAAACACACTATTTATAACCTATATAGATGCTTCTAATAGCAACAAGCTTGCTATAAAATTTTACAATACAGAAACCGCTACTTGGGATGCTTTAAATAGCGACAATAATAACTTGTATGTGTCCACAGGCTCTGTAACTAATACGGTTTCACAATACGGTTCTACACCACGTTGTTCATTAGCTTTCGATTCTAATAACACGCCATTTATTGCCTTTGGTGATGGTACCAATTTAACACCTTATGTAAAAAAATTCGATGGCACAAGCTGGGTTACTGTTGGTACAGGCCCTGTAGATGCAGCGTTAAAAGCAGTGGCTGTAAGCATTACAATAGATGAGGCAGATACACCATGGTTAGTATTTTGCAGTTTAGCTACGGCTACATCATCTACTGGTACAATGGTACTTTACAAGTGTACAAGCAACGTTTGGTCGCCTATTACCGTAAGTGTTACGTCAGCAGTTCGTCACACAAATATTGCGCTTAATGCAGCAGGTAATCTTACCATCGCATTTTTTAATACAGCAAACACCAACAGAGCCAATATTATTACTTATAACAAAACCGATAACACTTGGAGCGGCACAACTACATTATCATCAAGAGATGCACCTAACCTTAGCTTAATTAGAGATTTTACAGGTAACTTGTACTGTTCATTTATAGATTATATAGCGAGTACTACACGCTTTGTAGCACGTGTATTTAAACAAGCACCCGATGTTACTAGTTGGCGAGAGTTAAGAGATGCATCAGTAACTACTGGCATAGACGAGCCGATAGGCAACCCAGCCATTGCAGTAGGCAGCGATACTTCTAGCGCATATATCATTTACACAAAAACCAATAGCAGCAGTATTTCTACACCTATTGTTCGTAAATACATGCCACCTGCACCGCCTGCTGTATTAACTACAAGTGCCATTACCAACATTACCCCTACAACTGCCATTGCAGGTGGTAATATTACATCTGATGGCGGTTCTGCAATTACCGAAAGAGGGGTTGTATATGGCATTAATGTAAATCCTACAATTGCCAATACTAAAATAGTCAACGCAACTGCCAGCACAGGTACATTTTCCAATACTATTACAGGCCTTACCCCTGCTACATTTTACAACGTAAGGGCTTATGCTATTAATGGTGGTGGCACTATTACTTATGGCAATAATATTCGTTTAAACACGCTTATTTCACCCGACCCTGTGGTAACTACTGCAAAACAAGTAGAATACTTAACACGTGGTGTAGTTGCAATGCGTGCAAGTACTACCAAAGTATACATTAGCTGGAGGCTTTTAGGCAACGACCCTACAAACGTAGCCTTTAACATTTACCGTGATGGTACATTACTTAATAGCAGCCCAATAACAGGTTCTACTAACTACGAAGACAATACCAACTTAACAGGCACGTACATTGTAAAGTCAGTTGTAAACGGTGTAGAAACTACAACGTCTAATGCCACCAGTATTTGGGCTAATAATCAACTAGCTATTCCTTTAGATATACCTGCTGGCGGTGTTACACCAGATACAGTTGCATACACTTACAGTGCTAATGACTGTAGCGTAGGTGATGTAGATGGTGACGGTGAATACGAAATTTTTGTACGCTGGGAGCCATCAAAAGTTAATGACAATGCGGG
>JAAFHG010000219.1 GCA_013297585.1 Chitinophagales bacterium | reverse complement strand
CAAGTATTTTAATGGGCTTGTATACGAAGATAATGTGCTTGAAGACGATAATATGATGGTGAAAGTATGGAAGCAAGGGCCCATTGTTTTAGACGAGCGCTTTGGCAAAATAGATATGGTATTGCCTTTAAAAATATGGGCCAAAGTACGTTATGGCTTCGAGCAGTTTGGTGTAAAACTCTACGATACCAAAGAGCTAAACTTGAATGGAACCATTAAACTCACATCAGCTGTTACATTTAAAAACTGGCATTTTACCACCACCACAGAAATCACTGGTTTCGATTGGGCTGAAAGCCCTTCGGTAACTATTGCAGGTAAAAATGTACCCATGACCTACCTTGTAAACCCTGCGGTGAATTTGTTTAAAAAGCAAATAGCCAAAAACATAGATAATGGTATTGAGCGCTCAATGGATATTAAACCTTACGTGTTAAATGCCCTTGAATTTATGAGCAAAGCAACGGAAGTCAACAAAGATTATCATGTGTGGTTGGGTTTACAACCGCTAGAATTGTATAGTAATCAAGCAGTAGTTGTAAACAAAAAAGTGAGCATTACCATGGGGCTAAAAGCATATGTTGAAACCTCTATAAATGCACAGCCAACGGTAAAATTTGATAAAACAAAATTGCTACTACAAGGTGCTGAAAAACTACCTGCTGATTTTGGTGTAACCATTGCTGGTATTGTTACATATGCCAATGCATCTGCTTTAATGCAAGCCAATTTTAATGGCAAAAAGTTTGAAAGTGGTAAGCGTTCAGTAACGGTAGAGAAGATAGATATTTGGGGTAAAGATGGTAAGATGATTATTCAATTGGGTATGACTGGTTCGGTAAATGGCAACTTCTATTTATCTGGCATACCAATGTATGATGCTACTAAAAAAGAAATGTATTTAGACCAGTTAGACTTTGTGCTAGACTCAAAAAACAAGTTGCTGCAATTGGGCGATTGGCTGGCCCACGGCACGATTGCCACAAAAATAAAAGAGAACTGTAAATACTCAATTGCCGATCAATTGGTACTAGGCGAGAAGAATGTAAAAACGTATTTGAATAATTATCAGCCAGTAAAAGGTGTAACAGTTAATGGTAGTTTAACCTCATTAGCACCGCAAAAAATAGTATTAACCAGTAATGCCATTATTACCACCATTGCTGCAAAAGGTAAGGTGGCAATTGGTATAGATGGTATGCAGTAATTGAATTTTAAAATCAAGTAAAAGATAAAAGCAGCCTAATATGCTGCTTTCATTTTCTATGGTTTATTATTTACTTTAAATGTAGTACGTTAATAACCGCACGAACCAAGGTGTTAGAGCTGGTTGCAATTACCAATACACCCACTGCAATCAACATGGTTTTTACTGGTAATTTACCTACTAATCTTGCAGCAATTGGTGCAGCAATAACGCCACCAATAATTAGCCCAGCAACATCTAAAAGCGGTATATGCTTTAGTAAAACAAAAAAAGTAGTAGCACTTGCAAATACCACAAAAAACTCTGCTAGGCACACAGAACCAATTACATAACGGGTATTTTTTCGTTTAGAAACCAAAGTGCTAGTAACCAAAGCACCCCAGCCACCGCCTGCAAAAGCATCCATAAAACCACCTGCACTAGCCAGCCAGCCTGCACTAGTTACTTTGTCTTGCGCATTCTTCTTTTTGTAGGCTTTTTGTATAATGTAGTAGCCTAAATAAATGGTATAAACTGATAATGGAATTTTTACATAAATGGCATATTCTTTTGCAATAACGGCCAATACTGCACCTGTAACTGCGCCAATAATACCAGGAATAACCAATGCCTTAAATAGCTTTTTATTAATATTGCCAAAGCGATGGTGGCTATAACCAGAAACCCCGCTACTAAATACCCTTGCTGAGTGAACACGGCTACTTACAATAGCAGGATTAACACCAATAGCTAAAAGAAAGGTAGTGGAAATAGTACCATAGCCCATGCCTAAACTGCCATCTGCCATTTGTGCAATAAAGCCGCATAACATCATTAGCAAAAAAGACTTGGTATCTATATAATCAGGTATTTTTTTTGCGCCAACTAATATGTCGCTAAAAGGTACATAACTAAAAAATGTATGCCCAACAATCATGAAGAAAAAAGCCAGCAAGCACCACTTTACTATCTGCTGCCATTGCTTATGCTCTGGCTGGTCTGTTGTTTGAATGATTGTTTTTGCAACCAATGTTTCTGCTGCTTCTTGCGTAGCTACTAAGGTTTTGGTAACTTCATTAAGTTGCGTTACTTTATTAGCAAAATCGCCTTTTAGCTTGTTGCGTATAGCGGCCATATTGTTTAATAGCTCATCCATTTCTGCTGGAATCACTTCGTTAAAAACTTCCTTTACCCGTTTAGCCACCGTGGGCGATTTACCATTGGTAGAAATGGCAATTTTAAGGTTGCCTTTTTTTACAATACTGCCTAAGTAGAAATCGCATAGTTCTGGCTTGTCGGCGGCATTTATTAATATGCTTTTTAGCTTTGCATCGGCAGCTATAACAGTGGCTAGTTCTTTATCGTTTACGGCTGCAATTACTACATCTGCACCGTTTAAATCATCGCTGTGGTAAGGCTTTTCTACTAATGTAATATTTGGATGATTGACTGAAATGGCTTTAATATCATCACTAATACTGGTAGCAACCAAGGTAATTTTAGTATTTGGCGAATTTGCCAAAACAGCTTCTAATTTCTCTAAACCAATTAGGCCGCCACCAACCATTACAAGGCGCAACTTTTCTAGCTTTAAAAATATGGGGAACAGATTATTTGATGCTTTCAAGGCGGTAAATATTTATTAATCCACAAATTTAGTAGATTAGTGTCATTTACACAAACTTGTAAATTGGTTGCAGCGTTAAATAGGTATCAATGCGATGAATTATTACTTATGTTTTAACTTGGTAAATACTTGCAGATGTGGCAATGTAAGCACAGCAATGGCAACAAAAATAATGGCCAAGTTAGATGCGATGATATCTTTCTGAAATTTATTACTCGCTATAATTAAAATGCCAATACCAATCCAAGCTGCTAATGCGTATGGTAAGGCCTTTCGAGCCATTTGTAACCAACCTATTACTGTATTTGGTAGTAGCAAATGTGTTCTTATTAAATTAAAAGATAGTAACGAATGCCAAATACCAAAGTAAAACCCAAATGCGAGATACAGTGGTAAAAAGTAAATGATAGTAAGTAGTAAAACTGTTTGAATAATAAATGAAATCAGTATTTCTTTAGTCCAGCCTATTTTTTTGAAGAAGACAATTATGAACAAGATGCTTGTAGTAATTGTGATGATTGCGATGTTGAAAATAGCGTTTGCTTGTTCTAAAATTGATGCTTTGTTAGTTGATAGTTTAAGAATTTGTACAATTATTGGTAAGGCGGCAGTAGCATGACTAGCAACAATAAATACCAATATTTGTAAGCCAAAAATTGTGTACAGGCAAGCATCTAGTTTGGTATTTTGCCTAATAGGCCAGTCAACTTCACCAAAATGAAAAGCCGTTAATAGAATAAAAATAACTAAGGCTGCTACAGGAAAAAAGATCCAAATGATACTATAAGCAAGAATGTTTACTAGATAGCGCAATAAAAATTTAGAGAGCGACAATTGATTACCTGCTTGTAACTGCGTTTGCGAAGCAACAAAATAATCAAGCGCACCATGTGGTATACCGGTGATAAAAATGGTTATAAAAAAGAAATATAGTTGTGTTTGTGGGCTAATTACAATTAAGCTATTTATCAGCGTTATTAAAAGGCCAAATGTTATTAAATAAAGTTTTAAACTAGTCATGGCTATTTAGCTAATGATTTTCTTAAATAGTGCTTTTAAAAACGGCTTTTTTGGTAACCACAAAAAAATCATCGCATCTTGTAAAAGGGTAGTTTGCTCATCTAAAAATAACAAAACTCTAGCTAAATTATTGTGCTTAAATAACTTGTAGAAAATATGTTTCATTTTGTACGGCTCGCTACTTATGATGTTTAAAAATAACGCATCGTAGAATGTAAAACGTTGTTTTACTTGCCTTTTAGGTGCTAATTGATTGTTAGTAATAGCAGTAATTATCTCATTTGTATGTAACATAGTCCTTATAAAAGAGTAGCCTGTAGACGCTTTTATGCAGCCAGCAGCAGTGCCAATTGGTACAATATTGTTTGGCAGTGTAGAATTAGTTGGTGGTAATTGCATGGGAATTTTTCCGAATTCCTTACTAGTAATACGGTAATTTTTGGTAAACTTTTCAGAAATATAGTTGCTTAAAATATGTTCGTAATGGCTGGTTTCTTGTACACACTCAGAAAAAATGGTACACTCTATGAGCGCTTTTGATGTAGAAAAGGGTAGTACATATACAAAACTGATTAGTTTTGTATTATCTATCGAAAAATCCATCATGGTGGCTACAGTATCATCAAATGTTTCCTTGTCTGTTTCTATCATCCAGCCTACAAAATGCTGCCAAATATTTGGTTTAGGATAGTTATTAAATACCAGTTTAGGGTTTGTAAAAAATACCGCATCGCAAGTAAATGTACCGTTATTGGTAATAATAGCTGGAAGCTTCAGTTGTTCTATTGCCAGTACAGAAGCGTATAGAATCTCTATTCTGTCATCAGTTGTAAAACTAGCAATACAATCATTGTAAAAATCTAAGCTATTTATAAATTGATAGCTTTTAGGCGAGATATTTTGTATGGTTGCATAATTGTCCGACACAAATTCTACAGCATCCCATTCTTTTTTTACCAAATGCCTATACGGGTGATTTTTCTCGTACCAAAAGCACCAAGACTTTTCTATATGTGTTTCCGACGCTTCAATTAGCAATATAGATTGCACTACAGTATCACTAAGCTGTAACAACGCTTTTGCTAGTTGCAAGCCTGCACAGCCAGCGCCAATGATAATATATTGATAGTGCTTTTTCATATATAAATAACAAAGGATGCCGAAGCATCCTTTGCAAAACTTTACTGTAATTAAACTAAGCTACCTCGTCTTTTCTACTTAATGAGTAGATAACTAAGCCGAAACCAATTTTGTTAATGGCATCACCAATATTGTAGATGATATCCATGTTTAAGCCTAGGTTTATTTGCATACCAAACAAACCACCCGGTGTACCTACAATGTAGCCTACAGGGTAAATAGCCCAACCTACTAATACAAACCAAGCCAATGTGCGGTTTGCAGACGCTACTGCCGGACCAGCATTTTGCGCCAATTTTGCAACATCACCAAACCAAATTAGATAAGCAATGTAGAAATAAGCAATACCAGACACTAAGCCCCACTGCCAGCTATGTGCAGTATCAATGGCTTCGCCAAAGTAACCTGTTACTAACATTACCAAAGACGCTGCAATTAACTGCCACAATAAAGATGCTTTAGCACCTACTTTTTTGGTAATTAAGTAAAACTCAACGCACATTAAAGGCACTGTTAAAATCCAGTCAACATAACGAAAGAAGATTGGCGATTCGCCAGTTTCTAAGTTGTAGCCGCGCATGTAATAATAGTGCACAGCCGCAATAAAGGTAATTAGGCCAGATACCAATACCGAGGTTCTCCATTTTTTTGAAGTGTTGTTTAGCTCAAAAAAGAAGAACGCTGAGGCGGCCATCATAGCCATTGTGCCAATAAAGAAAGTAAAAGCAACGTAGTTTGATGGGTCAATTACTTTGAACGACGCATCTAGAAGAAATGTGTACATATGGAGGGTTTTTGATTCAGTAGTTTTGAAACTGTTTAATCTTCAAGCAACATAACTTTAACAGAATCTTCCCCATTAGGTTTACGGTTTGTTGGTTAGTTCATTCTTTCGGTCTGCTTTTTTGTTCTAGGTTGTACAGAAGTAGTTATTTTTAGTCTGCTAGGTTTGTTATTATTTTTTTATTTTTTTTGTTGTTGTAGATTGTAAAAATTATGTTCAATAATTCTTGCCGTGAAAAGCATATCTATTGGTTTGCTGCATTTGCCTAAGCTTTTATACGGTACATAGAATAGCTATGAATTTTAGAGAAGTATACAATTAGTCTTTGCTTCGCCCTGTTATAAAATTACCCCAACTACAAACGCAACGCCAATAGAAGCGGGTTTATCGTTGCCAAAACGGATAGGAAAGGGGGTGGCAAAATAGAAGCTATTGGTTTTAGATTTGGCAAATACGTTACTTAATACAAACGTACCACCGTACCTACCACAGGTTTCAAAGGCAGCCCTAGTGGTAATGGTAAATCCATTTTTCTTACGAAACATATAGCCAGGATGAAACAACACATTGCTAGTTTTGCTAGTGCCATTGGCAGATTTTATAAAGGGTACTACCTCAAAACTAAAACCTCTAGTACTGCTAGTAATAACGTTTACACCAAAAGGAAAACCTACTGTGTAAGTACCATCTGAGAAGTTGTACACTGTCTCATTTTTATCTA
>JAAFHG010000332.1 GCA_013297585.1 Chitinophagales bacterium | reverse complement strand
AACTTGGGTACAAGCTTGAATCTGTACCAATCGATCGTTTCCTAACTTCATCTCCAACAGATCCCTCTATAGCAGATAGAAAGGCACACCATATTTCTCAAATCAATGTTACGGAAGCTAATGGCAGAAGATATGTTTATGGAATACCAGTGTACAATATTGTTCAAAAAGATTTTACTTTTTCTGTAGATGATCCAGAGCTGATCAATGAAGTAAATAAGGTTAAAATTGAAGATGACGAAATGGGCTTAAATTCTCAACGACTAAAAGATAAGTTAATTGATGGATACATTCAAATTACCGAAACACCTGCTTACGCCCATTCTTTTTTATTAAGTGGTTTATTGTCGCCTGACTATGTAGATGTGAACAATGATGGTATTACGGAAGATGACTTGGGTACTGCTGTTAAATTTAATTATTCCAAAATGGCAAAAAACCATATTTGGAGAACTCCACTTACTAATGAACCTAGAGCAAATTTTAACCCGGGTAATAGAACAGAACAAAAAGATGACAAGGGGATCATTTCATATGGCGTAAGAGAATCATGGTACTTAAATTCCATTGAATCAAAATCAATGATAGCCATATTTACCCTAAAGCAAAGAGATGATGCTAAAGGTGCTATAAGAGAATGGGGAGGCATTGATGTTGGTGATGAATCAAGCAAAGCTTTAGAAAAAATTGATTTGTACAACAAAGCAGATTTAAAAAGAAATGGGTTAAATGGTGCCAAGCCCATTAAAACCGTTCATTTTGAATACAACTATACATTGTGTAAAAATACACCTGATAATAAGTTAAACATAACAACTCCTTCAAATGGAGGTAAATTAACCTTACAAAAAATTTGGTTCACCTTTAATGGACAAATAAGCAGAAGGAATGGCAACCAATATGTTTTTGATTATTCCAACACTGTAAATGGAAACGATCTAGGTAATCCAAATTATGGATTTAATGAGTCTGACAGATGGGGTACTTATAAACCAAGATCAATGAACCCCATTGCCTTAACATCTAATCAAAATGTAAAAATTAAAAACAGCGATTACCCATATACAATTCAAGATGAATCAACAGCAAACAAAGCAAACTTAGATGCCAATGCAGGCGCTTGGGCACTTAAGAAAATATTATTGCCAAGTGGTGGACAACTTGAAGTAACTTATGAAACTGATGATTATGCTTTTGTGCAAAACAAAAGGGCTTGCAATATGATGGAAATTGTTGGCTTTAGTGACAATGCTACTTATGCCCCAGGATACAACAACCTGTATACACCATCCGGTTTAAGGATAAAAGAAAATTCTTATGTATTTGTTAAAGTGCCTATAGCTTGTACAACTAGTGACGAAGTGTACAAAAGATACATTGAGGGCCAAACACAACTAGCATTTAGGCTTGCTGTAAAGATGCCCAAGAGCAGTGATGATAATCCTGAGGTAATGACAGTTTATGCAGAGCCGATAGAATGGTTTGCTATACCCCAATCTCAAACATCAAATAACAATATCATTTGTATTAGGTTAAAAGAAATTAACAATTATAGCCCACTATCCCTTTCAGCAATTGAGTTTTTACGAGAACAATTACCTGGCCAAGCTAACCCAGGATATGATAATAATGCTGATGGAGGGTTAGAACAAATGGGTAATATGTTAGTAGGAATGATCGGTAGTTTAGCAGAAATTGGTAGAGATCCGGTTAATGTATTAAGGGCAAAAAATTATGCTAAATCAGTAATATTAACCCAATCATTTGTACGCTTAAATGATCCCAATGGTATTAAATATGGTGGTGGCCAAAGGGTAAAGCAAGTTTTGATAAAAGACAACTGGAAAAAATTAAATAATCCAAAAGCTGATAATACTATACCTGATTTATATAACTCTGTGTATGGCAAAACATACGATTATACAACTACCGAGGTGTTTAATGGCCAGCAAAGAACCATTAGTAGTGGCGTAGCCAGTTACGAGCCTTCCTTAGGTGGAGAAGAAAATCCTTTTCAACAAATGATGACCGTACAAAATAGTTTACCAATGGGGCCTACATCATTTAGCAGCATTGAGATGCCTATATTGGATGCATTTTTTCCAGGGGCTTCTGTAGGGTATAGCAAAGTAACTGTAAGATCTATAAAGAAAGAAAATGGCGGTAAAAAATCTAAAAGTGGCATAGGCAAACAGGTTACTGAGTATTATACTGCTAAAGATTTTCCTACTTATTGCAATTATACCCCCTTGGCTACCATTGAAGACCACCCAAGCCCTACTACTTATGTATTTTATAGTTATTCCAAAGATGCAAAGTCATTAAGCCAAGGATTTATCATTGCCAATAATGATATGCATGGCAAATTAAAAACCCAAACTTCTTATCCTGAAAATGATGACAATACCTACATTAACCGTACAGAAAATTTTTATAAAAATACAGGTATCAATGAGCTAAATGAAGAGTTTGATTTTGTAAATGGGGCAAATGCAGGCTCAATTACTAAAGGCAATATGGGGGTGGATATTGAATTGATGAATGATACCAGAGAGTTTGATGCAGCAACCAATACTTTATCTATACAGGGTCAATTAGATTTGTTTCCGTTTTTTGGTATTGCTCCATGGGTGCCATTTATATGGCCTATAGTAGGTGAATCGGTTAGTGTGTACAAGGCTGTTACCACTACAAAAGTGATTAATTACCACAGCATTTTAGATAAGGTGGTAGTAATTGATAAAGGTAGCCAGGTGAGTACCGAAAATATTTTGTTCGATGCCGAAACAGGCAATGTAATTGTGAACAAAACAAACAATGAATTTAAAAAGCCTATTTACACTACCAATTATCCAGCATATTGGGCTTATAGTGGTATGGGCTTGGCCTATAAAAATATTGATGCCATTTATCATGGTATAAGCTTTAGTAATGGAACCATTGTTCCTTCAACCATGTCTGTAGCCCTACAAAAAGAGGTGTTTGAAAGTGGCGACGAAATTTATGTAATGAATGATGGCAGCATTGCGGCCAATTGTATCAATCCCTATATCTATACAGGTACTGCGCCTGGTCAATTAATTTGGGCATTTGATAAAAACAAACAACAGTCATCTCTTACAAACCCCAACCCAAATTTTGTATTCTTAACCAAAAGTGGCCAGTTATTTTCAAGGGCAGGTGTTAGCATACGTATTGTACGAAGTGGCAAACGCAATAATCTTGCCGCACAAGCAAGTTCAGTGAGCAGCATGGCTTCACCTATTGTTAGTGTGGGAAATAATAGAAAATTAGAAGTATTGGCAAATACCAATGTAATAAATGCCTCAGCTATTGAGTACAAAGAAAAATGGCAAAATGATTACGATGTTTTTAAGCGCTATACCAAAGTATACGATGCAGCTACCTGCAGCAGCACTGATGTATTGGATTGTGCAGGGCAATTAGAGCCAAGCATCAACCCTTATTTGCGTGGTTTATTGGGTAACTTTATAACGCACCAAAGCAAAGTGTTTTATAATGAAAGAAAAGAAAAAAATCCATCCTCACAAACCAATATAAACACGGATGGGCAACTAGCAAATTTTGCCATGTATTGGGCTTTTAATAGCAATAGCAATTTAATACAAGTGCCAAACAATAGCTGGGTAGTGCAAAATGAAATTACCAAAATAAACAACAAAGGCCTTGAGCTTGAAACCAAAAATGCTTTGGATATATATAGCAGCGCACAGTATGGGTACAACAACAGCATACCAGTAGCTATTGCCAACAATAGCCAACAACAAGAAATGATGTATGAGGGCTTTGAAGATTTTAAATATGATGAAGTTTTAAATCCACAAAGTATAAATGTTTGCAGC
Source organism: Chitinophagales bacterium (assembly GCA_013297585.1). Taxonomy (GTDB): domain Bacteria; phylum Bacteroidota; class Bacteroidia; order Chitinophagales; family Chitinophagaceae; genus Parasediminibacterium. Next base: position 605 of record JAAFHG010000332.1, on the reverse strand, counting down.
AAAGGCCATACAAATATCAGTGCCGCTTTAGCAAATAATATTATTGATGCTAGTACCCAAAATTTAGCAGCACATACAGGAAATAAGGTATTAAAAGTTCAAAATACCCCAATAACATTGCCTATAAGTATAAACAAATTAGCAAATAGTCCATTTGATCTTAATTTACCAACTAGAAGTACATATTCTTTAAATGAAACTGGATTTAATGTAGTACATAATGTTATTCCTAGTAATCCTAATGTAAGTAGTGGTAGTAATTTTGGGCAGAGTCAATCTACAAATGAGTTTTTTGGTTTTAATATGTGGCAAGGTCTCAGCTTAACTACTCTTAATCCTAATATATATGGTGATAATTTTTCAACATCTTCAAGCCAGTATTTTGAAATTAATAACACAATTACTATTAATCTAAAAGAGGAATATATTGTAACTTCTGATTTTCCTAACATTGCCGGCACTTTTTATAACTTTTATATTCAGAACGTAAATAATCCAAATGAATTAATCCAAATGAATCAAACATATAATCATTTTAATGGAAGTGTAGGAAATGGCTATACGCATATCAGACAATATTCCTTTTGCTTAAAAAAGGGGATATA
>JAAFHG010000070.1 GCA_013297585.1 Chitinophagales bacterium | reverse complement strand
ACCAATTACACGTTCACGAATACTAGACGAATCTTCGCCTTTAGTTACTTTACTCAACTCGCTAAAAGCCACTGGCGTTACTTCTACATGCAAGTCAATTCTGTCTAATAATGGTCCAGAAATTTTATTCAAATATTTTTGAACTGCACCCGGTGGGCAAGTACAAGCTTTATCTGGATGATTGTAAAAGCCACAAGGGCAAGGGTTCATGCTCGCAATCAACATAAAATTTGCCGGAAAATCTAGTGCTTGTTTTGCCCTAGAAATAGTCACTTTGCGTTCTTCCATCGGTTGGCGCATGACTTCTAGCACTGTTCTTTTAAATTCTGGTAATTCATCTAAAAACAATACACCATTATGTGCCAATGAAATTTCACCTGGCTGAGGCACGCCACCGCCACCTACTAATGCTGCATCTGAAACGGTATGGTGTGGACTTCTAAATGGTCGTTTATTAATAAGTGATGCATTCTCTGGCAACTTGCCTGCAACACTGTGAATTTTGGTGGTTTCTAACGCTTCTTGCAAACTTAATGGTGGCAAAATGGTAGGCAATCGCTTGGCTAACATGGTTTTACCTGCACCCGGTGGCCCAATTAAAATAGCGTTATGACCACCTGCTGCAGCAATTTCTAAGGCTCGTTTAATGTTTTCTTGGCCTTTTACATCGCTAAAGTCAAAATCAAATTCGTATTGATTGCTGAAAAATTCTTCTCTTGTATTTACATCAACTGGTGTTAACGATTGTTCATCTTTAAAAAAGCCAACTACCTCACACAAATGTTCTACACCATACACTTTTAAGTTGTTTACCATGCCAGCTTCACGGGCATTTTGTTTGGGTAAAATCAAGCCCTTGTAACCATCTCGTCTTGCTTGTATAGCTATAGGCAGTGCGCCTTTTATGGGTTGAATACTGCCATCTAAACTTAGCTCGCCCATAATGATATAATCTTTCAGGCGCTCTGGTTCATCCAATTGGTCACTTGCGCCTAAAACGCCCATGGCTATTGGCAAATCGAATGAGGAACCACGTTTGGTAATATCTGCTGGCGCCATATTTACCACCAATTTAGTACGCGGCATTTCGAACTTATTGGTTTTAATGGCGCTTTCTATGCGTTGCAAACTTTCTTTAACGGCATTATCTGGCAAGCCCACTATAAAATATTTTAAGTCGCCACCACCAATATTAACTTCAATAGTTATGGCAATAGCATCTACCCCATTTACTGCGCTGCCAAAGGTTTTTACCAACATAATGTTTTGTATTAAAAATGATGTTTTGCAAGAAAAGCCATTATACAGCATCTTGCATCATCTTACGTACTGCTAACTTTGGGGGGCAATAAGTGGTACAATATGCAGATGAAATATTTGTTTCTTTTGGTTGTTATAATAGGATTGATTTCCTGTGCCGAAAATAAGCAACCTTCACAATCTAGCAAGATAAAAAATATAGATATAGACAATGATGCTAAGTACAAAGCGGGCAGAGGTTTGTACATTACCAACTGCGCCACTTGCCACAACCTGCGATACGAACTAGCTGGTCCTGCATTGCAACATGTGGAAGAGCGCTGGAAAGACAAAGCCTTGCTGTATGCATTCATCAAAAACTCGCAAGCAGTAATTGCTAAAGATGCTTACGCTAAAGACTTGTACAACCGCTACAACAAAGTAGAAATGACACAGTTTGCATGGCTAAAAGACGAAGAGATAGACCAACTGTTGCACTATATTTCTGTGGCAAGTAATAAAAAGGATTAACGAATGAAATGGCTAGTTGCTATATTTATGATTGTTTTTGCTGCGTTGAGTTGCAAGCAAAACGGCAAAGCCATTTCAACCGCTACTATTTCAGTAAAAGATTCTGTTACTATTACCAATTACGTAGCAGGAAAAAAGCTGTTTGCAGGTAATTGTGCAACTTGCCATCCTTTAAATAAACACGCAGACCCACAGATGTTAATTGGTATTGAAGACCGCTGGACAGACAAAGCCCTATTGTACGAGTTTATTAGAAATTCACAAGCGGTAATAGCTAAGGATGCTTATGCCAAAAGCATGTATGAAGCATACAATAAAGCAGCAATGCCTAGTTTTGAAAACTTAAACGATAAGCAAATAGAACAAATATTATTGTATGTAAATATTATATTAAAATAAAATAGCATAATTAAGGTGTGTTTTGCAGATTTTAGCCACCTCAACACAAGTATTATTTTTTAAATCTTAATGCCACCTTTTTACCTGCAATTTTCTCTAGCATAGGACCAAGAATTTTTACTGCATTTTCGTTAGTCTGTTCTAAAATACCCATTTTTAAAGCCGATTGTTGTATTTGTGTTTCGGCGGCAGCGTAAGCATCGCTTACCATTTTACCTTTCTCTACAAAATAGCCATTGGCTAGGTCGTACACTTTAGATTGTTGATGGTCTATTTTGTTAACACACATTTCTGGTTTAGCTAAGTACACATACATCGTGTCTTTACTATCGCTAATATCGTTGGTGGTTATTTTGGTAAGGTCTATACAGCCAATAGCTTCGCCACTCACAATCAGCACCACTTTTGCTTTGGGCAATACATTATTAATAATACTGTAATCGCTTTGCTCTTTTTGATATTCTACTACATCTTTAAAATGGTATTTTACAAGCTCAAGCTTACCGATAGCGGTAACCTGCTGCAGCACCATATTGTGTGTAATTACAGGCTCGTTAGACTTGCTACTACCAAATATTTTAAGCCCTAGAAATATGACTACTGTCAACACAATGATGAGCGTAATAAGCCGAATGGCGAGTTTTAATGTGGTGGTCATAATTGGGTAAATATGGTATGGTTTACTAATTTTTATAACCAATATATATCATTACACTATAAGGGTGTGGATGACTTGAATGGTAAGAGCTTGTAGAAACAAAACCCCAATTGCCAATCCATTCATATTCTTTATAATTAGTAATTTTTGGCAATGATTTTAGCTCGCCTTTTTTGTATAGCAGGTTAGTAATGATTGTATTTACTTTTTCAAAGTCAGCTTTGGCTTCTTTTTTGTAATGCTGTCGCTTATAATCTCTATAGAAAAAAGTGAGTTGTATTTGATTCAAACTATCATATTTATCAAAAAATAAGCAAAGAGCATCAATCTTTATTCCTAGTAAAGAGTCGTTTTCATTTTTAAGGAAAAAATATTGATATAGCTTTTCGCCAGGTTTTGCATCATTTTTATAAACAACAGGCTTTAATTGTTTCTCAAAAACAGACTTGTGTGTGCCTAAAATAAACTTATCAAAACCAACTATTGTGCTGTCTTTAATAATAAATTGGCTTTTGGCAAGTTTACCAATTAGTATAAAGCTTATCAGCGTTAAAAGTATTTTCATAAAATGATTGTTAAGCTATGCCTTCTTGTATTTATCGTTGTATTGCCAATTGTGGGGCTTGCCTTCTGCCATGGTTTCTATGGCTTTAGCCAAACGTTTCTGTTTGGTGGCTTCAGTTTTAGCTTCATCTATCCATAGCACATATTCTTTTTTATGGCTTGGTGCAAAAGCCTGAAACGTAGCAAAAGCTTGGTCGTTTTGCTTAATGGCTTCGGTAATATAATCTGGAATAACCAATTCTTTTGAAGCTGATGCAGGCTTAGCTTTTACTACTTTTTTACCCGCTTCATTTAGCTGCATGGCTTCTTTAATGTAAGCAATAATCTGTGCATCTTTAGGTAAATCTTTTAGTGAAGTTATTTTACCTAAATGACCCATTGCTACTTCAGATTTAGCGGTTTCAAGCAAGGTAGAGTCGCTCATTAAACTAGCTTTCCAAAAGCCAAAAGAACAATGCTGTTTAAAGGCAGCCATATTAGCCATAGGACCTTTATAATCGAAAAATGGCATACCCCATTTTACCTTTTCTTCTACATTGGGGCAAGCTTTATGTACTAGCTTACGCAAATGCAGTAAAATAGGCTGCGCAAATGGTTGTGCTTTGGCAATGTAAGCGTCGATGGCTGGATTGGTAGGCATACTAATTACAATTGTTACTTTCTTAGTTTTTGTAAAAGTTGTTCAAGAAAATCATAATTATTCGGCAAAAAATCTTCAATTATTTCCCACACCAAAACATAATTCACACCAAAATATTCATGAATCAATAAGTTTCTAAAATCTCTCATCTTGCGCCACTCAATTTCAGGGTGTATTATTACAATTTCTTCTCCCATCATTCTACTTGCCTCACCTAAAATCTCAAAATTTCGCACAAACGGCATCCTTTGTTATTTTGCTCGCTATAAAATTTTCATAGCCCATACCATTTGTGTACTCAAAAATATTTTTACAGCACCCAATCATATCTTCTACCAATAAATAGCTATCTCTTTTAGGCATATAGTAAATCTTGTTTTATAGATTCAAAATAAACAGGCTTTATACCGCCTTTGCTTACAACTTGTACTTCAACATCTTTAAATGCCTCTTGTATAAAATAAGCAAGGTCAAAATATTCTATTCCAAGCCTTTTTGTAAAATCGACCATTATATCGATATCGCTTTCTGGTTTCTGTTCATCTCTACTGTAGCTGCCAAATAAAGCCAACTCGGTTACGCCATATTTTTCAGATAAAATTGGCTTAATAGCTCTTAGTTTTTGTATGATGGTATCTTTGTCCATAATCAAATTTATAAATTTTAATGCGCCGCCAACCAATTATCACCCATACCTACTTCTGCTTCTACAGGTACATCATTAGGTAATGGTAACGCAGCTTTCATGCAATTTAATATCAAAGGTTTTAAAATATCTACCTCTTCTTTTACGGCATCAAACACCAACTCATCATGCACTTGTAAAATCATTCTCGACTGTAATTTTTGTGCCTTCATTTCATGGTGAATCTTAATCATGGCTAGCTTTATCATATCAGCTGCAGTACCTTGTATGGGCGAGTTTACAGCATTTCGTTCTGCATAACCACGCACAGTAAAGTTGCTTGAATGAATGTCTTTTAGCCAGCGTTTTCTACCCAAAATGGTTTCTACATAACCTTTGTCTTTACAGAAGTTCACAATGTCATCCATGTACTTGGTAATGCCTGTAAATTCTTTTTTGTAGTTGTCTATTATCTCTTTGGCTTCACTTCTTGCAATACCTAAATTATCAGCTAGGCCAAAAGCACCTTGACCGTAAATAATACCAAAGTTCACGCTCTTGGCTTTGTAGCGTTGCTCTTTGGTTACTTCGCTTTCTAGTATGCCATACACTTTGGCTGCTGTAGCTGTGTGAATGTCTTTACCTTGGCGAAACGCTTCGCACATATTTGGGTCACCACTAATGGCTGCTACAATGCGCAATTCTATTTGAGAATAATCTGCACTTACTAAAATGTGGTTGCTATCTCTTGGTACAAATGCTTTACGAATTTCTTTACCTCTATCAGAACGAATTGGGATGTTTTGTAAGTTAGGATTGTTGCTACTTAACCTGCCAGTAACAGCCACCGCTTGCGCATAACTTGTGTGTACACGGCCTGTTTTACTATTTATCATTAAAGGCAAAGCATCTACATAGGTTGACTTCAACTTGGTTAACTGTCTAAAGCCTAAAATATCGTCAACTATTTTGTGTTGATGAGCCAGCTTACTTAACACATCTTCACCAGTAGCATACTGACCAGTTTTGGTTTTTTTAGCTTTTGGGTCAAGCTTCAATTTCTCAAACAATACTTCACCTAGCTGCTTTGGCGAAGCCAAATTGAAACGCACACCAGCTTGGTCGTACACATTGTTTTCAAATATTTTTGCCTCACGTTCTAGCTCTACACTGTAATCATTTAAAAAATCCACATCTATTTTTACTCCTTCAAACTCCATATCGGTTAATACTTTTACCAATGGGTTTTCGGCTTCGTTAAATACACGTTCTACCGCTTTTTCTTTTAATAATGGAACGAAAATATTTTTAAGTTGTAGCGTAATATCAGCATCTTCAGCAGCGTAGTCTTTGGCTTTTTCTACCTCTACATCACGCATATTACCTTGATTCTTTCCTTTCTTACCTATCAGTTCATCTATATGTACTGGCTCGTATTGTAAGTATTGTGCACTTAGCAAATCCATGCTACGTCTACCTTCTGGCTCTATTACATAATGTGCAAGCATGGTATCAAACAACTCACCTGCAATTTCACAACCATACCATTTTAGTACCAATAAATCGTACTTAATATTTTGACCAATCCACTTCATATTTGGCGAAGCAAACAAATCTTTAAACTGATTTAAAATGGCCATTGTAGCTGCTCTATCAGCAGGGCAAGGCACATAAAAACCCTCGCCTGGGCGGCACGAAAAACTTAAGCCTACTAGCTCGGCCTCATTAGCATCAATATGTGTGGTTTCGGTATCAAAGCAAATTTCTGTCTGTTCAGATAAAAAGCTTATCAAGTTAGCAATCTCTTCTTCTGTTTGAATTAATTGATAATCATGTTCAGTATTATTGATGTTTTTGTCTGTAGCCAAACTAGCCCCCCCGCCCCCCAAAAGGGGGATTTCTGACTGTGAACTTTTTGGTGCATCGAAAACGCTACCAAATAAATCACTTTGGATGGTTACTTCTTTGCTACTTTTAGATCGAGAAGGTGCAACAGGGCTACCAAACAAATCGGTTTGTTGTAGTTCTGGTGCTGCATGAAACGCATTGAAGCTATCGCCCAAAATACGCTTGCCTAGTGTTTTAAATTCAAGCTCTACAAATACTTCTGTTAGCACCTGTTTGTTCCAATCTTTTAAGCGGTAGTTTTCTTCGTGAAATTCTACAGGTACTTTGGTAATAATAGTGGCTAGTTTTTTAGACATGATGGCATCTTCTTTACCAGCTCTAACCTTTTCGCCCAAAGCACCTTTAATGTTGTCTGCATTAGCCAATACATTTTCAAGCGTATCATATTCTTTCAACAATTTGGCCGCAGTTTTTTCACCCACGCCTTTTATACCAGGAATATTATCAACCGCATCACCCATTAAACCCAAAATATCTATTACCTGTTCTACACGTTGAATATCCCATTTCTCGCAGATTTTTTTGGCATCTAAAATTTCTTCTTTGTTGCCCATAAAAGGTGGCTTATAAATATAAACGCCTTTGTGACAAAGCAACTGACCGTAATCTTTATCTGGTGTAACCATAAATACATCATAACCAACATCCGATGCTTGCCAAGCAATAGTGCCTATTATGTCATCAGCCTCGTAACCATCTAGTTCAACCACAGGAATATTAAAGCCTTCAATAATGCGTTTAATATCTGGTAAAGATTGTAGTAAATCTTCTGGTGCTTCTTGCCTATTGGCTTTATAATCTGAAAAATCTGTATGGCGTTCTGTAGGTGCATGTGTATCAAAACATACAGCTAAATGTGTAGGTTTTTCTTTGTTAATAATATCTATTAACGTAGTGGTAAACCCAAATTGGGCACTGGTATTTTTACCAGCAGTAGTAATACGTGGGCTACGAATTAAGCCATAATAAGCACGATAAATCAATGCCATCGCATCTAACAGAAACAACTTTTTTTGCATGGGGCTAAGGTAAGGATTGGTAAATGGAACTTTTGTATTTTGTAAGGAAAACTCATAGCTTTCGTCAAGAAGTAAAAATTACCACCATGAAAAAATTATGTATTGCAATGTTATTGCTAATTGTAGCAAAAAGCCAGTCACAAACATTACAATTTAAAGTAGGGGATAAAGCGCCAAATTTTACAGCTATTACACATGCTGGCAGTAAAACAGACTTAAAGAAATTAGTAAAGAATGGCCCTGTTGTCATGATTTTTTACCGTGGTTATTGGTGCCCATTTTGCAATAAAGAATTAAATCACATGAACGATTCACTGCCAATGTTGCAAGCCAAAGGCGCTACTGTAATTGCTATTACACCAGAGAAATACGAATCGGTAAATAAGACAATAGAAAAAACAAAAGTGAGTTTTGAGATTATTAGCGATACTACAAATGCCATTTTAAAACAGTATGGCGTAAACTTTACTGTTGACGATAAAACCGTGGAAAAATATAAAACTTATGGTATTGATTTTACTAGTGTAAATGGCAATAACGATAACACATTACCTGTGCCAGCCGTTTTTATTATTGATAAAAATGGTAATTTTAAATACCTATATTTTGATAAAGATTATCGTAAAAGACCAAGCGTAAAAGAGCTACTAGAAAATTTATAATACCGAAATAACGTTTAATTGGTTGTCAAGGGCTGTAAAATTTGCTTTATAGCCCTTTTCTATTTTACCAAAAGTATCATCTAAGCCCAGCACTTTTGCAGGATATAGACTCACCATTCGTAAGGCTTCTTCAATTTCAACATCTATTTTATATACTAAATTTTGCAAAGCTTTTGCCATAGTTAATGCAGATCCGCTAAGAATACCATTACTTACATATTTATGGCCATTTTTTGTATGAGGATAAGGCCCTGTTTTTGTTTCAGTTACAGCATCTGTAATACAAAATAATCTACCTTTCATTTGCTTGTATGCAATCTTTACAGCCTCAAAATTTACATGGTAACCATCGGCTACAATGCTTGCCATTACTGCATTGTGTAAGAAACTAGCACCAGCCAACCCTGGCTCTCTATGTTGTAAACCGCTCATGGCATTGTATAAATGTGTAACGGCATTAATGCCTTTGTCAAAAGCATCATTTGCTTGCTTAAAAGTAGCATTACTATGCCCAGCCGAAACAATAATATTATGTGATTGTATGAGTTGTATTACCTCATCGCTACAAACTTCTGGTGCTAGCGTAATCATTTTTATAACGCCTTTGCCATAGTCTAATAATTGCTGCACATTTTCTATTGTAGGTGCATGGATAAAGTTTTCAATGTGTGCACCTCGTTTTAATGGATTTAGCCAAGGGCCTTCAATATGTAATCCTAAACAACCTTTACCACCATTGTTCCAATATTGCTTCACCGCATCTATACAAGTGTAAAATACAGCATAGGTATTGGTTGCAACCGTGGGCAAAAAAAAAGAAGCACCACCAGTTTTACAATAGTCGTACAACTTATACAAGGCATCTGTTTCTGGGTAAATGCTTAGTAGTTTTTCGCCTGCCCCACAAATCTGTATATCAATAAAACTCGGTACAAGCAACTCGTAAACTGGTTGTTGTTTTACAATGCTTTTGTTAAGCCTCTCTTGTGGCAAAACATCAATAATACTATTATCATCATCTACTACAACCGCATAGTTGTGTAGCATTTCGTTTCCTGTAAAAATTGTATTTGCGCAATAAATAGCCATAATTGAAAGTAAAGAGAAAGCACAAATGAATGGCTAAAAATTTACCCAAATATTAATTCATTTACGTCATTAGGCCATTTGCCAAATTTTGCTTCTACTGCTGTAAAGCGATGCGAAAAAATACCTCTCAATTGTGCTTTTACCAGTATTACATTGGCAATATCGCCTAAAAACCACATGGGTAATTTGTAGTGTACAATATCGGTCATTTCTACACCACCGTCTATTGCTTTAAAATGGTGTTGATGATGCCACATGGTGTAAGGACCAAAACGTTGTTCATCTACAAAGAATTTATGGTCTTCAACATGTGTAATTTCTGTCATCCAATATAATGGAATACCTAAAATTGGCTTTACGGTGTATTCAATAATTTGCCCCGCATACATGGTTTTACCATGATGCTTGCTAATAATATCAAAGCCTAAATTATTGGGTGTAATATCTTTTAAATTATCTGGCTTGCTAAAAAAATCCCAAGCAGCGTCTAGTGAAATAGGTATTTTTTGTACGGTTTTTAATGAATAAACTTTTGACATAGTGTGAGTTTGATTATTTAAACAAGTATTTGTGTAAAATGTTCTTACTAGCTAGTCCTTAACTTTGAAACATGCCAACCACAGAACAACAAGAACAGCTTTTTAATAAAGTTTATAGCCAGCTAAATGCACAGCAAAAAAAGGCTGTTGACACCATAGAAGGCCCCGTAATGGTAATTGCTGGGCCAGGTACCGGAAAAACACAAATTTTAAGTGCCCGAATAGGTAAAATATTGAACGAAACGGATGCTTTACCAGAAAATATTTTATGCCTCACTTATACTGATGCTGGTGTGGTTGCTATGCGTAAACGCTTATTGGGCTTTATTGGTAGCGATGCTTATAAAGTAAATATTTATACATTTCATGCGTTTTGCAACGATGTGATTCAAGATAATTTAAGCCTGTTTGAGAAGAATGTGCTTGACCCTATTTCTGAACTAGAAAGCATAGAATTATTTACCGAACTGATAGATAAATTTCCAAAAGATCATCCACTTAAGCGTTACAGAGGCGATGTGTATTATGAAATTAATAATCTAAAATCTTTGTTCAGCACCATGAAGCGTGAAGGCTGGACACCTAAATTGATAAACGATAGTATAGACGCTTACATAAATGACTTGCCTTTGCGTGACGAATATATAGCCAAACGAGCCACCAAGCATTTTAAAAAAGGCGATGTGCGTACTGATAAAATTGAGGAAGAAAAAGAAAAAATGGGCAAGCTACGTGCTGCTGTAAATGAGTTTGATACGTTTCAAAAAATGATGCGTCAGCGTAACCGCTACGACTTTGATGATATGATTAATTGGGTGTTAACGGCCTTTGACACCAACGAACATTTGCTTCGTGGCTATCAAGAAAAATACTTGTACATACTGGTAGATGAATACCAAGATACAAGTGGTACGCAGAATAAATTGGTACAGCAGCTTATTAATTATTGGGAAAAACCAAATGTGTTTGTGGTAGGTGATGATGATCAAAGTATTTATCGTTTTCAAGGGGCTAACGTAGAAAATATGTTGGCTTTTGCAGAGCAATATCAGCAAGATTTAATGACGGTTGTTCTTACCAATAACTATAGAAGTACACAACCAATTTTAAACATCAGTAAGACATTAATTGATAAAAATGAAGAACGCTTAGTAAAACAATTACCAGGCTTAAGTAAAGATTTATTAGCTGCAAATGCAAGGTTTGCACAAAGCACAATTACACCGCTTTTAAGGGAATACGAAACGCCAAGGCATGAAATGATTGACATAACACTGCAGCTTGAAACGCTGTTGCAGCAAGGTGTTCAGCCGGGTAAAATAGGTATCATTTACAAAGAAAATAAATACGGTGAAGAACTAGCAGAGTACTTGAAACTTAAAAATATACCCGCCTACAGCAAGCGCCATTTAAACCTGCTTGACATTCCTTTTATTAAGAAGCTGTTACTAATGCTGCGCTATGTAGCAGCAGAACACGATGCGCCTTATGGTGGCGATGAAATGTTGTTTGAAATATTGCATTTTGACTGGTTTAAAATTCCACCAATAGAAATAGCCAAACTAAGTGTAGAAGTTGCTGGCAGGGCTTGGGGCGACAATAAAACATCGCTAAGAGCCATAATAATTGAGAAAGCCAATGCGCCAAAAAGAGACTTGTTTAGCGTGGGCTTAAACGAACAAATTATAAAAGCGAGCAACATACTAGAAGGCTTAATATCAGATGTGCCGAATGTTACGCTACAAATGCTGGTAGAAAATTTGATACAAAAAGGTGGTGTGTTATCGTACATTATGCAACATGCAGATAAAATATGGCTGATGCAGTTGCTAACCGCCTTATTTGATTTTGTAAAAGAAGAAACAAGAAGAGCGCCATCGCTTACACTACAACAGCTAATGACTGTTATAGAATTGATGGCAAAAGAAGGCATTAAACTACCAATGGTGCAAGTAAGTGGTAGCGATAAAGGTGTGAATTTATTAACAGCTCATGGCAGTAAAGGTCTAGAGTTTGAGTATGTATTTTTTGTAGGCTGTAATGCTAGCAGTTGGGAAAAGAAACGCAAGCCTGGTGGCGGTTACAGCTATCCTGATACCATGTTTGCTACACAACCAAAGCAAAAAGATGAAGAAGAATTACGCCGCTTATTTTATGTAGCATTAACAAGAGCCGAGCAACATTTAACCATATCGTACAGCAAGTTTAAAACTGATGGTAAGCAGCTTGAGCCATCGATGTTTATTGCAGAAATTCAGCAAGAACATATCCTAGAAGCCTTGCCTGTACAATTAAGCGAAGAAACAGTTTTTGAATTTAGTGCGCTTGCTTTTGATAGCGTTTTAGCCCCAGAAATTCAGCAGTTAGAGGCGGATTTTGTAAACAGATTGCTTGAGAAATTTGCTATGAACGTTACTGCGTTAAGCAATTATTTAAACTGTCCGTTGAAGTTTTATTTCAACAATTTGGTGCG
>JAAFHG010000325.1 GCA_013297585.1 Chitinophagales bacterium | reverse complement strand
AACTGACATTATGCAACAATTAGCTATACCCGTTGTACTTTGGGATTTTGATAGAAATTTTGCTGTAATTAAAAATGGTAAGCCAATTAAAGGCATAAAAAACTGGTTAAAAATTAATAACTAGCAAAAACCGAAATAACTACATTAACTGTACATGAAGCCTATAAAAAACTTTATTAAAAAAAATATAGAAGCGCCTTCAAATGCTGATAACCATCAGCCATTAAGTAGGTTTCAGGTAGCCAAAAATTTTAGAGAGCTACGAATTACTGTAAAACGCTGGCTAAAAGAAGGTATTTTAATAATAGCTGGTATTTTTTTAGCAGCTTTTGGCTTAGAAAGTTTTTTATTACCAAGTAACTTTATAGATGGTGGCGCTACGGGTATCGCTTTGCTTATTTCAGAAATTAGCACATTTTCACTATCTGTTTTATTAGTTATAATAAATATTCCTTTTGTTTTTTTAGGCTATAAAATATTAGGTAAAGAATTTGCCATAAAGGCAGCCCTAGCCATTTCTGGATTAGCTATTGTAACGGCTACGGTACATTTTCCCGAAGTAACACACGATAAATTGTTAGTGGCAATTTTTGGCGGTTTTTTTTTAGGTGCAGGCATTGGCCTTACCGTACGTGCAGGTGGTGTATTAGACGGTACAGAGGTTTTAGCCATAGCAATTACAAGAAAAACTAGCCTTACCATTGGCGATATAATTATGACTATCAACATAATGGTATTTGCCACTGCCGCCTACTTTCTTAAAATAGAAACAGCCTTGTATTCAATGATTACGTATTTAGCCGCTTCTAAAACGCTTGATTTTATAATAGAAGGTATAGAAGAATATACAGGCATCACTATTGTATCGTCGCATAGCGGCGAAATAAGCAATATGATTGAGGTAAAACTTGGTCGTGGTTTTACCATATACAAAGGCAAGCGAGGCTTTGGCAAAAAAGGTAGCACAGGCGATGTAGATATTATTTATACTGTAATTACCCGCCTAGAAATAAGCAAACTAAATGGTGAAATTGAAAAAATTGATCCTTATGCTTTTGTAGTAATGCAAAGTGTAAAAGATACTAAGGGCGGTATGATAAAAAAGCGCTCATATAGCCATTAAAAAGTTTGGAGTTTAAAGTTTAATAGTTTGGGGTTTAAAGTTTAGTTGTTTATAGCACTCTTACCTCTCTGCTTCTTTGCCTTTCTACCTCTTTGCCTTTTTCCCTTATATTCACACCCAATAACTAAAACGCACAAATGGAATCAATATTAGAACTTTCAAGTATTACCAAAAGCTATGGCAAAATAAAAGCCTTGCAAAATGTATCGTACCAAGTACCAAGAGGCAGTGTTTTTGGCATTCTTGGGCCAAATGGTAGTGGCAAAACCACCATGCTTGGTATTGTATTAAATGCTTTGCAAAGCGATAGTGGCAATTTTACATGGTTTGGCCAGCCAGGCAGCCCTGCTACAAGACAGCGGATTGGTTCTTTGTTAGAAACCCCAAATTTCTACCACTATTTATCAGCAGTAGATAATTTAAAAATTACACAAGCTATTAGCCATCGTGGCAATGAAGCCGATATTCATAAAGCACTTGAAACAGTAAAACTCACGGAACGAAAGCACAGCAAATTCAGTACCTACAGCCTTGGTATGAAGCAACGCCTAGCCATTGGTGCTGCGCTATTGGGCAACCCAGAAGTAATTGTATTTGACGAACCTACCAATGGTTTAGACCCTGTGGGTATTTTAGAAATTAGAGAGTTGATAAAAGAACTTGCCAGCCAAGGTAAAACCATCATAATGGCGAGCCACTTACTTGACGAAGTTGAAAAAGTATGTACACACGTAGCCATTATGAAACGAGGCACGTTACTTACCGCAGGTGCTGTAGATGAAGTGTTGGCAAATGAAGATATTGTAGAGATTAATGGTAATAATAATGAAGGTTTAAAACGCCTATTTACCAATTACACCGGCGTTACGCAAGTAAAACAACATGGTGATCATTTGCAGTTATTCTTCACATTTGGTACTGCCAATTTAGAAGCTATTAACCAACATTGCTTTAATAATGGTATAGTGCTTAATCATTTACTATTAAAAAAGAAAAGCCTAGAAACCAAATTCTTTGAGTTGACTAACGACTAAAAAGAATTTTTTTTATTGCACGAATTAAAACATTGCATATTGAGCCTTGTCTCTTAAATCTTAAATCTCAAATCATAAATCACATGATGTCTCTTATAAAAATAGAATGGCTTAAAATAAAAAAATACCCTGCTTTCTGGTGGATGCTTGGTATAGTAGCGCTTACATACCCTGGTGTAAACTTGCTGTTTTACAATGTGTATCAGCAGTTAACCACTAAAAAAGACTTTACGAGTACCATAGCTAAGCAATTATTTGGCAACCCATTTGCGTTTCCTGAAACTTGGCATTCAGTAGCTTTCTTTTCATCTTGCTTTGTAATTGTGCCAGCAATTTTGGTAATTATGATGATTACCAATGAATACCAATACAAAACCCACCGCCAAAATGTAATTGATGGCTGGAGCCGAAACCAGTTTATTACAAGTAAAATATTAGATGTAGCCATCATTGCCATTGTAGCTTCTATTATGTATGCAGCCACAGCCACTGGTTATGGCCTTACAGTTAAAGACGATAATACAGCAAAGTGGAGCGAAGAAATTAAATACATACCCTTATTTGTATTACAAACTTTTGCGCAGCTAACTATCGCTTTTCTACTTGGTTTTTTAATTAAGAAAGCGTTTATCGCCTTGGGCATTTTTGTATTCTATTTTGCTATTGTAGAAAACATTATTGTAGGTTTTTTAGGTTTCAAAAAAATAGCTGCTGCTAGATTTTTGCCGTTAGAAGTATCTGACAAATTAATTCCTGGGCCTAAGTTTTTTGGCAGATTTAATGAGGAGGGCTATAAACTTTCTCTATCTCAAATTAATGAGCACATTGTGTACACCATTGTATTAACTGTAGCTATTTGGGCTTTATGCTACTATATTTACAAGAAAAGAGATTTATAATGTCATTGCAAATAGATTAACAACAAAGGCTGCTAAAATTTAGCAGCCTTTGTTGTTTACTAGTCCAATTCAATAACCATTGAGCATCGTCTGTCGTCTATCGACTTTCCTCAAATCGGTACCACCATTCGCTTATTGTTCTGCATTATTTTTTCTGGTATCGAAGCCAAAATACTTTCCTTCAAAGCCTCTACCAATCTACGTTTTACAAAATCTCTATGTGTAATAATGCTTACCTCACGTACAGGTGCAGGGTGCTTAAAATGGCGAATACTTTTTTGTTGCTTCGCAGATAAATCCATGGTAGCCAATTCTGGTAAAATGGTAATACCATCGTTAAGTTCTACCATTTTACGCAAGGTTTCTAAACTACCTGCTTCGTATTCAAATTGCCCAAAATCGGTACCACTTTTGCGTAGTTCACACAAGTTCACAATCTGACTTCTAAAGCAATGCCCTTCTTCAAGTAACCACAATTTATTAGGATCTATATCAGTAGGTAGCATGTATGTTTTTTTGTAGGCCGCATTTTTATGGCTCACATAAGCTATCATTTCTTCGTAAAACAAAGGCTCTTCTTTAATGCCTTTCTCGTTAAGAGGTGTTACCAATAAACCCACATCTATTCTACCCTCTCGTAAGCGATGAATTAATAAATCTGTCGTCAATTCATTTACCAGCAACTTTACATGACTGTATTTTTTGGTAAATGCAGGAATAAACAACGGCAACAAATAAGGGGCAAGCGTAGGAATAATACCAATGCGCAACTCGCCATGCACAATATTTTTTTGTGTGTCTATAATTTCAGTCATTTGCTTGCAAGCACTCATTATTTTTCTAGCTTGTTCTAGTATTTCATAGCCGGCTTCTGTAGGTATTACAGGTTGCTTGCTTCTATCAAATATTTTTACGCCCAATTCTTCTTCTAGCTTTTGTATTTGCATACTAAGCGATGGTTGGGTAACAAAACAATGCGATGCCGCCGTGGCAAAATGGCGATACGTATCTACGGCAATAATATATTCTAGCTGTACAAGTGTCATAATTAATTGCGATAATAGCTTAAAGCTATCAAAGATAAAAATGAATAGCTAGAGAAGTGTTTTAGCTATTGTTGAATAAGAAAAAACGATTAGAATAAAATCTGCTTAAATAGGCATTACCACTATTTATTTGTGGCAAAAATAAATAATAACCCTACCTATTAAAACTTCGGTATATTTAGTATCTAAATCATTACAATAATGGCATTACCTGTAAACGAAAAAGGCAATTTAAAATTTGGTAATCAACCTAAAAAAGGCGCAACAAATGGCTCAAAATTTTTAGCTAAACCTACTGGCAAAGCCGTAAGTGGCGGCAAAAAGCCCGTGAAAACTGGCGGCATGAGAGGTAGTTAATATACCTTATTATTTTACTGCTGCACCTTGATAAATAATGGCATTAGGGCTTATGGTTTCAAGTGTGTACATACCTTTCCATTGTGTAAGTTGGTACTTGGTATTCGTCCATTTACCAGCACCATTC
>JAAFHG010000386.1 GCA_013297585.1 Chitinophagales bacterium | reverse complement strand
TGAAGTAGATGGTATTGTGGTGCCTTAATTACTAGTTTCATCTTCGTATTGCGATTTTGTAAGCCCATCAATAATTGATGTTACAACCGATACGATAATGCTAAAAAGCAATGCTGACCACCAACCGTCAACTGTAAAATTTGGCACTAGTTCAGAAGCCCATTTTACAATTAAAACATTAATAACCAATAAAAATAAGCCAAGGGTAACAATGGTGATTGGTATGGTTAAAATAATAAGAATAGGCTTAATAAAACTATTTAGCAATCCTAAAACAATGGCTACCAAAATTGCTGTAAGCGTACTATCTACATTTACACCATCTAGTACATAAGAAGCAATTAATACTGCCACCGCTGTAACCATTGTTTTAAGAAAGAAACGAATCATAAGATTGTGTTTTAAATCACCACTAACTCATAAAAATCTTCTGGCTGTAAATATTGCTTAGCTAGTGCTTGCAATTCATCGGCAGTAACGGTTCTTATGGTATTAATGCTGTTATAAAAATACGTATCATTAAGGTCATTTAGTATATAACTTTTCCAGCGAGAAATAATTTGAAAAGGACCATCTAAAGCGCCCAAAAGCCCACCCATCATGTAGTTGCGTACAAGGTCTATTTCTTCATCGGCTATTTTTTCATCTCTCAGGCGAGCCATTTCTTTATACACCTCTTCTAGTGTGGCTGCACATACATCACGGCCAGCTTCTGTACTTATCATCCAAGCTGTTTGCTGTACCAAGTTTTGTAAATAAGAGTGAATACCATAGGTGTAGCCTTTGTCTTCACGAATATTACTCATTAATCTTGAGCCAAAAAAGCCGCCAAAAATATTGTTCAGCACCTGCACTTTTGGAAAATCAGGGTGGTGACGATTTGGAAAAGGCCGAGCCATTCTTATGGCACCTTGCACACCACTTTCGTCGTTAATAATGTGGTATTTCTTTTGCTCAGCAGCTATCGCTTCTACTTTTGGTAAAACGATATTTTGTTGGTTAAATGGCAGTTTACCAAACACGTTGTTTAACTGCGATTCTATATCGCCGGGTAATTTACCCGCAACAAACATGATGCATTTGCCATGCGTATAAAATTGTTTGTAAAAAGCTACCAGCTCGTCACGTTGTATGCTATCGTAATCTGCTGGTGATGTATATCTACCATAAGGGTGATGGAAACCAAACACATACTCATCTATCAAGCGGTTAGCTACAAAGTCGCATTTTTTTAAATTAACTTCTAAGCGTTGCTTTTGATTTTGCTTGTAAATGGCTAGCTCTTCCTCAGGAAAAATACTATCAGTCAGCATTTCAGCCATTTCTGGTAACAGATTAGGCAAATGCTTGCTTAAAGTATGCAGGGTAAATGTAGCAGTTTCGTTGTGGCAACTTCTGTTTAAGTACGCACCAAAAAAGTCAAAATGCTCGTTTATGGCAAATGCCTTTTTAGTGGTGGTACCATTCTTAAGCATAAAGTTGGTAGTGGCAGCGATGATGTTTTTATCCTCGTAGCTATTGCCTGCAAAAAACACACATTCTACCATTACTACATCTTGCGCACCAGCGTTTACACTGTAAACTTCTACACCATTGTCTAATGTAAATTTTGTGTAAGGTTTTAGTTGCAGATTAAAATCAACTGCATCAAATATTTGTGGGGCTATTTTTCTATTAATCATCTTTATTTATTCCTCGTAACCTTTAATAACTGGTATATTTTCTATTAATCTTGTTTGATGATGAATGGTAATGATAGTAACAACATCATCTGAAAAGTGGCACACAATACGGTAAGATTTGTACAACAACTGACGCAATTTTGTAAACCTTTCTGGCAACACTAAATGACCTATTTCTGGGTATTTTTTAAGAATTTCTGAGCGCTGTTTTAGCTCTTTCACAAAACGTTTAGCATTTGTTGGAGAATCTGAAGCAATGTATTCGTAAATATTGCGAAGGTCTGATTGCGTTTGTAAAGTAAAATTCAACCTTACCATGATGCAATTATTTTGTCCATTTCTTCTTCAGAAACAACTTTTCCTTCCTCCGTTTCCTTCAAGCCATTCTCAATTTTCTCTAATAAAATAATCTCTTCTATTACTTCGTCAATATGATTAAACTCTGTTTGTGGCATCGCTTGAATAGCTTCTATTATTTGCGCTTTTGTAATAGACATAATTGAAACTTTTTACCAAATTTACAACTAATTTTTACTTTGATAGTGCAATGTGTTGCTGTTATTATCGTCAAAAATAGTTTGGCTGTAAGCTTTAATATCTTCTACAGTAATAGCTTGGTATTTGTCTAGTTCTGTGTTCATTAAGTTAGCATCACCAAGTAATTCGTAATTAGCCAAGCTTGTGGCACGGCTCATCACGCTCATGTCTTCAAACGCAATCACACTTTCGGTTTTGTTTTTCACTTTTTGTAGCTCATTATCGTCTACCAAAGTGTTTTTCATTTTTTCAATTTCTTCGTTCACGGCCTTGTTAGCATCGTCTAGTTTTACGCCTTTTACCAACTTACCTTCTATGGCTAATAAACCGCTTTCAGTACTACCAAAATGGTAGCAATCTAGGTTAGAAAACAATTGTTTTTCCTTTACCAATGCTTGGTACAATCTTGAAGAACCGCCACCACCAAGCACTTCGGTTATTAAGTCGGCCACATAATAGCCTTTGTTCATTCTAGAATCAATATGCCATGTTTTTACAAATGCATCTAATGGTACTTCGGCATAATGCTCTAAAAATCTTGCTTCGGTTTGTTTGGGTTCTTGTGGCAAATTTCTTTGGTATTTTTCACCCATTGGTATTGGCCCAAACCATTTATTGGCTAAGCGTTTTACTTCTTCAGTGGTTACATTGCCTGCTACTACTAAAATAGCATTTATAGGGCGGTAATGTTTAAAGAAAAACTCTTTTACATCGTCAATAGTGGCATTTTCTACATGGCTCAATTCTTTACCTATGGTCATCCATTTATACGGATGTACTTTGTAAGCCAATTCACGCATTTTAAACCAAACGTCACCATAAGGTTTGTTAATATAATGTTCTTTAAACTCTTCACAAACCACTTTGCGCTGTACTTCTAAGCTTTTTTTACTAAAAGCAAGGCTTAACATTCTATCACTTTCTAGCCAAAATGCCGTTTCTATATTTTCCTTTGGCATACTACAGTAATAGTTGGTCAAGTCGTTTGTTGTATAGGCATTGTTTTCGCCACCCGCACGTTGCAAGGGCTCATCATAGTCTTTTATATTAATGCTGCCACCAAACATTAAATGCTCAAACAAATGTGCAAAGCCTGTTTTGTTGGGGTTCTCGTCTTTTGCGCCTACATCGTACATCACATTTACCACAGCCATTGGTGTGCTCGTATCTTCATGCACCAATACACGCAAGCCATTATCTAACACAAATCTATTGTAACCTATCATTTGCTAATATTTATAAAGACGGCAAATATAAACCTCTCATTACAGCATTAACAGTATTACGCGTATTTTGGTTTCGATAAACGAAAGTTAGCTACTAACTTACAACCAAGCGGCTTATTTTTACACCCATCTATGGCTTATTTCAATTTAACAGATACGCTTAATTATTACTCAAAGTTTACAGTACGTCGTGCTTGGAATTTGTATAAGGTATTGGCAAGTTATCAGCTAAGTAAACTGCTAAAAAAGCCTATTCAATGGGGTTTT
>JAAFHG010000146.1 GCA_013297585.1 Chitinophagales bacterium | reverse complement strand
ACTTATTGCGCCTGCAATTTTTGTTGTGCGTTCGTCCTTTACCACTTCACCCACGGTCACGTCTACCTCTTTATCCTCAGTTAATACCTCAGGGCTAGGCGGTGGTGGAACTTTCTTTTTTAAGCTATTTGCCATGAAAACAAATATACGTTTTGCTACAGCGCGTAATTATTTTTGAGCCAGCATGTGGATTTCTTATCAGCACCTGTTGCGTCGCACACTTGTACGTGGATAACTCTGAGGATCAGTTTGAACGATTTGTGATTTGAAGTTTGATATTCGTAAGACAGTGTATTTATTTTAATAGACCGTTGGTAGAGTTATTTATTAAGATTTGAGGGACAGAAGATGTTATGCATTTGTCAGAGTTAGTGAAGAAACTTCCTAAAACAATATGCACAGCATTTACTGTAATTTCATAAAAAATAACAACATGTATTTTAGATCACTACCCAAAATTTTATCGCACATTAGAGAGTATAAAAAATCGTAAAGCATGGTAATGGAAATGAACAGGAAAACTGATTTGAAATTAACTCTGCCAACTAGTTAAATTATTTATACTCAATAAAACATTCTTTTTGATTAACGGTTAACATGGTAATAAAGATTAGCTTTCCTTTATAGCAAACGTTTAATAAACACAAATGGCTACCAAAACTGACCTATTCCAATCACCCGATTACTATTTATTAGACGAATTACTAACCGATGAACAGAAACTGGTTAGAGAATCTGTGCGTAATTATGTAAAAAAACACATTTCACCAATTATAGAAGATTATGCACAGCGGGCAGAATTTCCCCAGCACATAGTAACACAACTGGGTGCGTTAGGTTGTTTTGGACCTACTATACCAGAAACCTATGGTGGGGGTGGTTTAGATTACATTAGTTACGGTCTAATGATGCAAGAACTAGAGCGTGGTGACAGTGGTGTGCGCAGTACTGCAAGTGTGCAAGGTAGTTTGGTAATGTTTCCTATTTATGCTTATGGTAGTGAAGCGCAGCGACTTAAATTTTTACCAAAACTGGCAAGCGGTGAATGGCTAGGTTGCTTTGGATTAACAGAACCCAACCATGGTAGCGACCCCGCTGGTATGCTAACAAGTTATATAGAAGATGGTGACTATATCATATTGAATGGTGCTAAAATGTGGATTAGTAATGCACCGTATGCACATGTGGCAGTTGTATGGGCAAAAGATAAAGAAGGCGAAGTAAGAGGTATTATAGTAGAACGTGGCATGGCTGGCTTTACAACACCAACAACCCGTGGTAAATGGAGCTTGCGAGCAAGTGCAACAGGAGAATTGGTATTTAACGATGTACGTGTGCCTAAGACCAATATTTTACCCAATGTAAAAGGATTGAAAGGGCCTTTAAGTTGCCTTACAAAAGCACGTTTTGGTATTGCTTGGGGAGCAATTGGTGTAGCAATGGATTGTTACCATACCGCGTTAAAATATAGTAAAGAACGTTTACAATTTGGTAAGCCAATAGCTGGTTTTCAACTACAGCAAAAGAAACTGGCAGAAATGATTACTGAAATTACAAAGGCCCAATTGCTCGTTTGGCGCTTGGGCGTACTAATGAATACCGGTAAAGCTACACCAGCACAAGTAAGCATGGCAAAACGAAATAGTTGCGAGTTAGCAGCTAATATTGCACGAGAAGCACGGCAAATTTTAGGTGGCATGGGTATTACAGGTGAGTATAGCATTATGCGACATATGATGAATATGGAAAGTGTATTAACGTATGAAGGTACACACGATGTACATTTGCTAATTACCGGTATGGATATAACCGGTATTAATGCATTTAAGTAGAAGCCCCTAAAGCTGCCCCCAATCCCTAAAGGGGAGCAAACATAATCGTGAGGTAAAAAGAAATTGTAAAATGGAAAGAAATAACAGACAAAAGGACTTTTCAAATTCCCATTTAGGGGTTAGGGGTGACTGTAGTAAATTATATTTAATAGGCATGATGGGCAGCGGTAAAAGTTATTGGGCAAAACAATTGGCTACCGCTACAAAGCGCAAATGGATGGATTTAGATACTGTAATAGAACAAACTGCTGGCAAAACTATTTCAAACATATTTGCTACAGAAGGTGAGGCTGCGTTTCGGTTGCTAGAGCAAAAAGTGTTGCAACAGACTGCAAGTGATAAAGACTTAATTGTAGCTACAGGTGGTGGTGCACCTTGCTTTTTTGATAATATTGCTTGGATGAATGCACATGGCGTAACCGTGTTTATTGATGAACCAATTGAGGTGTTGGTGCATCGGTTACAAAAAGAAAAAGCGCACAGACCACTAGTAAGTAATACTTCCGACAATGAATTGTACGTATCACTAACAGAGAGGCTAGCTAGTAGAATACACTTTTATCAAAAGGCACAGCACACTGTTATTGGTTCTCAAGCAACTATTGAAGATTTTGTCAAACTACTCAATCTTTAAATTCATTTAAACAAATTGTTTATGCATAAAGGCTATATAAAAACCGCTGCTTTTTTAGGTGCTTTGTCAGTAATGTTAGGTGCATTTGCAGCGCACAAACTAAAGCAAATATTAACTGAGCAATCGCTAAATACATTTGAAACAGGTGTGCGTTATCAGGTATACCATGTATTTGCCTTGGCGCTTACAGCCCTCATTTACAAAGAGTTTAGTAATAAGTTAATTTCTGCGGCAGGTATTTTGTTTATGCTTGGTATTGGTCTTTTCAGCGGCTCCTTATATTTACTCACATACTTTTCTGCACAAAGTATTGTTGGGTACGAATGGGTAGGGGCTATTACGCCAATTGGCGGTTTGTTTTTTATAACAGGTTGGTTGTGTTTATCACTTGGTGTAAAATATAAGTAGTTAATAGTAAGGAGAACATTATTTTTTAGCATTTAAATTTTCTATTTTTAAATAATTATGAAAAAACTGGCACCTTATTTATTATTGATAGTTTTAGCGCTAGTTGTGTTGTTGGTAAAATATTGTAAGCAATTTGCCACGGTAAATAATCCCACAAAAAAGCAAACAACCTTAGTAGCACCCGATGTAAAGCAGCCCCGTGGCTTAAATAGGCATCCATCGCACATCAATTACAGCAAGCATGCGCAATGCAGAATGGCTTGCCGCAGTATAGACGCAGCTGAAGTACAATATATTTTGGAGAATGGCACAATCAACTACAAAAAAAGTGAACTACAAGGTGAAGATTGTAGAAAAAAATATGCTGTTGAAGGGTATAGTAAAGATAAGCAACACTTGAGAGTAATATTTGCGCCCTGCGCAGATGAAGTAACCGTTGTAACCTGTATTGACATAGGTAAAGAATGGGCTTGTGATTGCAAATGAGCTGAATGCTGTTGCATTCTACGCTTTTACAAGTGTATTACTACAACGCAGGGTACGAAACTTGTACTAAAAATAAGCCATGTGCAGGTGTACTAAAATTAGCTTTGGTACAATCTTTCACTTCAATAATTTTTCTAAAATCGGCTACAGAAATATTGCCTCTACCAGCCAATAACATCGTACCAACAAGGCCACGTACCATACCACGTAAAAAACGGTTGGCTTTTACATTGTATACTAAACATCCATTTTCATGTATCCATTGCGATAGCATGATATTACAATTGAAATTATTAACTTGTGTGTGCTTTTTTGAGAAACTAGTAAAATCTTTATATTCGTATAGTAAGTCTGCACATTCATTTAAAACAGCCACGTTTAAAGGAAAAGCATAGCGCCAAGCAGTTTCTTCTAAAAATGGATTTTTATCTTGCGTGATGTAGTATTTGTACTCTCTTGCTTCGCCACTAAACCTTGCATGTACGTCATCTTTTACCTGCATGATATTTTTAACTACTACATCGTTCGGTAGTAGTGCATTAAGGTTATATACTTTTTTATCAAGTGGCAAATCTGTATCTACATGATAAAAATTTTGCAGCGCATGTACACCTGCATCTGTACGTGATGAGCAAGTTAATTGAAATGACTGTCTGTAAAATATTTGTAACGCATCTTCTACCACGGACTGAATTGTAATAGCATTTTGCTGTACTTGAAAACCGCTATAATGTGTGCCTTTATAAGCTACTTCTATAAAATACCTAGCCATTACTGTAGGACTTTTCTAAATTGTTCAACAATAGCAGGCTTGCTTATTAATTTCTGTAAGGATGGAAAGTTATACGCATCGTATACCGTTTTTTGGGCAGATAAAAAGAAGGTTAATTTATTTTCTTCATCTAATAATAAGTAGCTTAAATATTTTACTTGCTCAACAGAAAAACATTTATCTCTAAATGCTTGCTCGCTTATGCTTAACATTTCGGTTTCTGTTTCTACACTAGCCATTTTAGAACGTGTTTTTAAAAAATCTTCGTTGGTGGCAAAGGTGCAGTTCTTGACGCTTTTGTCTACTTTATTGGCTACGTTCATTTTTACTGCTGCTGTACTATCTGCTTTTTTAGTGGTTGTATTAGGTATAAATACACGTACAGTATCGCCTTTATCAATGTACACTTCTGTAACACCCGTTTCGGATATAACACTAGATAGTTTTTTTATGCTACTGGTAGCAACATCAGTTTTTGGCAACACATTTATTGTACCATCTGTATTTACAATTGGTTTAGATAACGCTTCTAATTGTTCAGCTAACAAACTATCAGGTATTACATCACTTGTCACTTGTGGTTTTGCAACTTCTATAACAGGTGTTGTTGTAGTAGCTAGAGGTGTTACAGGTTCTGCAATTTTGGCAACTGTTGGCGCCTGTGCAGTTGTATTGCTAATATTAGTTACCACTAGTTTCTTTCCTATGCTTACTACAGAAAAATCTTGTAGGTTAAAAAGTTCCCATTGTTTACTAGCATTTAATCTTAATGAATATCCTAAATCGTTATTAGCAATGGTTGTAGCAAAGTTTTGCTCTTGGTACTTATCTCTTGCAAAACCTATTCTAAAGTTCACTTCACCACTTTTTAGCTTTGGCAATATTAGATAGCCATTAAGGCTAGAGCTATAGTTAGCACCATTCAACATTACATAAAATGGTTCTTTAGTTTCAGATTGAAAATATATAAAGTGGTTGGCATTTTGCTGTGCAGTAACACTTACACCTAAAAGGCATCCTAGAAATAATAGTGGTATAATTAACTTCATTTTTATAACATTCATTATTGCAAACTTAATATAAAATATGGTTCTGTAACTTCTTGTAATGAGTAACGTAATTATTACTGTTGCAATTATCTTTACCGCAATAAAATTAACTCATGAAGAAACTATTATTAGCAATTGGCTTGTTGGTGTCGCTTGTAAGCATAGCACAACCTGCCGCAAAAGACACCGCTTGGAAAAAGCAATACCAAGCTTTTACTACCAAGGTAAACGACCTTGTACATACCAAACTAGAAGCAAAGTTTGACTATGCCAAACAGTACATGTATGGCAAAGTGTGGCTAACCTTAAAACCACATTTTTATGCTACCGATAGCTTACAGCTAGAAGCAAAAGGACTTACCATTAACAAATTGCAAATTGTAAAAGCTGGTAAAAGCACCCCATTAACTTTTACCAACGATTCTTTGTACTTAAACATTAAATTAGATAAAACTTACAAAGGCGGCGAGTCGTATATTGTATATATAGACTATGTTTCTAAGCCAAATGAACTTACAGTAAAAGGTAGTGCCGCTATTAGCGATGCCAAAGGTTTATATTTTGTAAACCCAAAAGGCGAAGAAAAGAATAAGCCTACTCAAATATGGACGCAAGGCGAAACAGAAGCCAACTCTGCTTGGGTACCTACCTTAGATAAGCCAAATCAAAAAACAACCACCGAGTTTTACCTTAC
This sequence comes from Chitinophagales bacterium, assembly GCA_013297585.1. Lineage (GTDB taxonomy): Bacteria > Bacteroidota > Bacteroidia > Chitinophagales > Chitinophagaceae > Parasediminibacterium. The sequence continues at coordinate 2,484 of JAAFHG010000146.1, read as the reverse complement.
AGTACCTGCTAAATATGTATCGTTAAGCAATGGTAAGTTGGTATCGCAAACCAAAAATGCCGATGGTACCAGAACCGATTATTGGAAGATGGAACTACCACATGCTCCATACTTAATGTTTATGGGCATTGGTGATTTTGCTATTGTAAAAGATAATTACAAAGGCAAAGAGGTAAGCTACTATGTAGAAAAAAATTACGAAAAAGTAGCTAGAAAAATATTTGGTAATACACCAGAAATGATAAAATTCTTTAGCGAAAAAGTAACTGGTGTAGATTACCCTTGGAACAAATATGCACAAATGGTAGGGCGAGATTACGTAAGTGGTGCTATGGAAAATACTACTGCTACACTACATGGCGAAGCCGCGCAGCAAAATGCCCGTGAGTTACTAGATGGTAATGGCTGGGAAGGAACTATTGCACACGAACTATTTCACCAATGGTTTGGTGATTATGTAACTGCTGAAAGCTGGAGTAACATTACTGTAAACGAGTCTTTTGCTGATTATAGCGAATATTTATGGCAAGAATATAAGTATGGGAAAGATGCAGCCTTGGAAGTAAATAATGCAGGATTATTGCGTTACCTAGGTAACCCTGCTGATGCCAAAAAAGACTTAGTACGTTATTATTATGCCGATAAAGAAGATGTTTTTGATAATGTAAGCTACCCTAAGGGTGGCCGTATTTTAAACATGCTGCGCCATTATTTAGGCGATAGCGCCTTCTTTAAATCGCTAAACTTATACCTAACTACTTATAAATTTGGCAATGGTAATCCTGATAAATTGCGCTTGGCTTTTGAGCAAGTAACAGGTAAAGATTTGCATTGGTACTTTAACCAATGGTATTATGGTAGCGGCCATCCTAAGGTAGAAATTAGCTACGTTTACGATGCTGCTGTGCAAAAAGCGTCTGTATTTATTAAGCAAACACAAGCTGGCGACAAAATATTTAAACTACCTATTGACGTAGATATTTACCTTGGTGCTACCAAGACTAGAAGCACTGTTTGGATGGAAAACAAAGCAGACACATTTACTTTTAGCGCAGCTACTAAGCCCGATTTAATAAATGTAGATGGTGATAAATATTTGCTTTGGGAGAAAAAAGAGAGCAAAACATTGGCCGAATACATTCACCAGTACAAGTATGCAGCCAACTTTGTAGATAGACGTGAAGCCATAGATTTTGCTACCAAAAACAAAAAAGACCCTGCTGCATTTGCCTTGCTTAAAGATGGTTTAAAAGACCCTTACTATAAATTACGTAACCGCAGTTTGCTACAAGTAGGTAGCGATAGTTTAGATGCTTTTACCAAAGAGCAAATTGTAAAAATGGCTACTAGCGACGTAAACAGAACCGTACGCAGTTATGCCATAGATGCATTGGCAAAAACTAATGAAAAAATGTTTCTGCCATTATATGTAAAAGCCGTAATGGATAGTTCTTACTCAGTTGCGGGTGCAGCATTAGATGCAATTGTGGCACTTGATGAAGAAAAAGCCATTAGCCTGTTACCAGCATTACTAAAAGATAACAAAGGCCGTTTAAAAGCATCTGTTGAAGCGGTAGTAGTATTGACAAAAGGCGATAAAGACTTTGACGAAATGTTTACCAGCTACAGCCAGCCAAAAGGGTTACAACAAAAATTTGAAGCCTCATTTAACTTTATAGAGTATTTAGCCAAAGTAACTACCACTACTAACTTAAAAAAAGGGTTAGATGAAGTGATTACTTTTAGAGGAAAAGTAGCGCAATACGGTGTAGCACCACAAATAAATGCCGCTATACAAACAATGGCCAAAAAGAAAGAAGCCTACAAAGCCAAAGCACAGGATGCCGCCGCTATAGACTTGCAATTGGCTTACATAAAAGAAAAATTAAAATAAATACCTACAGTTTTTTGCAATCTTGTAGGTTTAAAGAAGTATGTTGATTTCAAGTAGGCTGTCTCAAAAGTACGAGACAGCCTTTTTTATTTGAGTATAGAATTGCAGTAGTTTGTGCGATACAATATTAATACTAATATTAATTAATTTGCATGTTTTATCTATTTTAGTTAGTTTGGCAGAAGTACTAGCTTAAGCATTTTAGCATATTAAACCTTTTACTACGCACACAAAATGCAAGAGACTGAAAATAAGTATTGTTTAAAAAGATATATAGATTCACTAGTTGTCAGCATACCTATAGCCTTGATTAATTGTTATAAATAGTAGATTATTTTTGCATTTAAAGTAATTGTATATAATCCTATCCTTTTTATTTTAAAAGGCGCTTTGTATTATGTTTAACTAGATGTATAAAAGTTTTATAATTAAACAGGAACAATTAAAAAAACTTTTGTTAGGACTTGAGATATAACAATCAAAAGGTATTTGACTTAGCAAAAATCTAAGTGTTTAGTTCGGTTTAGTCTATAAAATATATTATAACACCTCAAATTTATGATTATTGGATGACGCATTAACTAAAAAAG
>JAAFHG010000513.1 GCA_013297585.1 Chitinophagales bacterium | reverse complement strand
AAATCCAACGAAAGTAAAAGCGACAGCACCGAAACAAAAGCGGGTGCATTTATTATATTTTACTGACCCAGTATGTTCTACCTGCTGGATTATTCAACCACAGTTACGTAAGTTAAAAATTGAGTATGGTATTTACTTGGAAATAGAATACTGCATGGGTGGTTTATTGCCGTCTTGGGATAATTATAGCCGTGGTGGCATTAGTAAACCTAGTGATGCGGCCGACTACTGGCAAAGAGCAGCTGAAAAATACGATATGCCTATTTATCCAGACATTTGGGTGAAAGACCCATTGGTATCATCTTACCCGCCATCTATTGCTTTTAAGGCTGCGCAAATGCAAGACACCGATAAGGCCATTATCTTTTTAAGACGCATAAACGAAATGCTGTTTTTTGAAAATCAAAATATTGTAGAGAAGAAGTTACTAAGACAAGCGGCTTACGAGGCTGGTTTAGATGCAGCTAGATTGTTGCGAGATATTGAAGGTAAGGCGCAGCTGTTGTTTGAGGCCGATTTAGAATTAGTGAAAGAGTTAGAAATAAAAGTGCTGCCTACATTTATTTTCACAGACAAATACAACCACTCTAAAGTTTTAAAAGGCTTTCAAGAATACGATCAGTTTGAACAAGTATTGCTTAAATTTATTCCTGATGCAGTGAAAAAATCATCTAACGGAAATATCATTGATTTGTTTGCAAAGTATCCCACACTAACTACGAAAGAGGTTTCCTTTTTGGGCAATTTAGATATGCAACAGACGGATGTAAACTTACAAAGCTTATTTGTAAAAGGCTTACTAGTAAAGCATTCTATTAATAAAGGTGATGTGATATGGCGGCTAAATGCAGCTAGCTAAATTAATTATGAGTGCTTCTGAATGACTTCATCTAAAGCAGCACGAAACGAATTGCCAATAGGTATATGATTGCCATTAATATTAATCTCGTTACGGCTAATATAATCTACTTGGCTCATAGCTACAATGTAAGAACGATGTACTCTTACGAAGTCATCTGCTGGTAGTTTGCTTTCAAATTCTTTAAGATTTTGAAGCGTAGTTAAAGGTGATGCTTTGCCTTTTAAATAAATTTGTGTGTAATCTTTTAAGCCAGATAAATATAAAATATCGCTGAGGTTAATCTTAATTAACTTGTAGTCTGATTTTATAAATAAGTAAGTGATTTTATCAGCATTCATACATAGTAAACTTGTGGTGTGTAAACATAAACTAAAACACAAGTATCACAAAAAACTGGATATTTGATTGGTAAAGCTTTTCATTTCTTTAACAGGTTATTAATTTTTGTGCTGATGAATAAATGGGTTATTATTTTTTATGGGTGTTTTTTGTTTAGCTGCGCTACTAAACAGTCTAAGCCTTTTGTAACAAGAGATTATGTAACTGTAGGTAAAATGATGGATAGCATACAGCCACCTTATGTAATTGATATTGCTCAAAATGGCAAGCATTTGGTGTTTATAGGCTGCGACCATAATAACGACAGCGCACATGCACAGTATAGCGTTATTCATCGATTCGCAAATAGTTTGCAACCACAAGTAAGCTTTAATGAAGGTGGTCAAATACCCGATTCTATACACTATGCATCTAGAAACGAAGCAGCGTTTAAAGACGGTGAAACAGGTGTTTTAAAATATTATTCGGATAAGCTTGGTATTAAAATGCTGAATGGTGATTTGCCTTTTAAAGTAGAGCTGCCTTTGGTGTTACAAAAGCAAACACTTGAAGATTTGTATGTGTACTATGTAATGGAACGCTTTGCTGTACCTTACCATTATGGTGCATACGGTAAGCAAATTTTTGATAGTGTTTTTGCTAAAAATGCTTTGCCGTATTTGCTTAAAAATGGCTTATCTCTTTCACCTAGTCAACAAAGTTTCACCTACTTTAAGCAGTTATATAAACAAACTACCCAACAAGACTTTGATATCAATAATTTTGATTTAGAAGCATTTGATTATGTAAACGATCATTGCCATTTCTGTGCGGTTGGTCGTACTTCTAAAATGACGAGAGATAGTGTACTGCTATCAAAAATTGAAACCGCATTTAAAACGAACCAAAGAGTTTTAGTAACATTTGGTCATGGACATGCATTGGCTTTAGAACCTGCTTTGAGAGAGTTAATGAGTCAACAATAATTGCTTGTACAGTTAAATAAATTTGTTAGCTTCACATTCGAACAACATTAATCAGCTTTTATGCAAGTTCAAAGCATTAAATATACGCTTCTAGACAAAATAGGTTCTATTGATGACGAAGCACTTTTAAACAGAATTAATGACTTGGTTAAATCTGTTGATATCAATACATCCACTTTTAATGTTACTGATAGTCAAAGATTAATGCTTCTTCAAAGCGAAAATGATATTGTCAATGTTAAATTAATATCCAATGATGTTTTAAATATCCAAGAAGACGAATGGCTAAAAGTGTAGGTTCATTATAATTTCAGCCTAAAAAGAGATAATTAAAGGCCTGTTCTTTACTTCCTTGCTTCCCTGCTCTGTGTTTTAACTAAAAATTTTAATCAACACAAAGCCCAACTAGGTTATTTTTGAACCCATGTGGATGATTTGCAAAAAAGAATGGCAACAGTTTTTTGGTAGCCTCACAGGTTATTTGGCAATTATTGTGTTTTTATTGCTCAATGGCTTGCTGTTGTTCGTTTTTCCCGATTATAATTTACTCGACTTTGGCTATGCTTCTTTAGGAAGCTTCTTCAATTTAGCCCCATTTATCTTGCTGTTTTTAGTGCCTACAGTTACTATGCGTAGCTTGGCAGATGAGTATAAATCTGGCACGTTTGAAATT
>JAAFHG010000356.1 GCA_013297585.1 Chitinophagales bacterium | reverse complement strand
CTGATTTACACATTAAAGCAAAATTCAATGCCACTCAAGAGGAAATTTTACAAAGAGCCGTACAAGCTGTAAAATGGGCAAAAAATTATGCCGATGATGTAGAATTTTATGCAGAAGATGCAGGCCGAACAAGCAATGAATACCTAGCACAAGTGATACAAGCAGTAATTAAGGCAGGCGCTACCGTTGTGAATATTCCAGATACCACAGGCTATTGCTTGCCACACCAATATGGCGAAAAAATTGCCTACTTGGTAAACAATGTTGAAAATATTGACCAAGCCAAAATCTCTTGCCATTGCCACAACGATTTAGGCATGGCCACCGCCAACTCCATTGCTGGTATCATTGCAGGAGCATCGCAAATTGAGTGCACCATTAATGGTTTAGGAGAAAGAGCAGGTAATACTTCACTAGAAGAAGTAGCCATGATTATACAACAACACCATTCACTGGGCTTTTATACCAATATCAATAGCAAGCAACTCAATCCTTTAAGCCAGTTAGTGGCCGATATTATGCGGATGCCTGTTCAACCGAATAAAGCCATTGTAGGCAGCAATGCATTTTCACATTCTTCAGGTATACACCAAGATGGCTTTTTAAAAGATGCGTTAACCTACGAAAGTATCAACCCCGAAGATGTGGGTGCAGCAGCCAGCAAAATTGTACTTACTGCCAGAAGCGGCAGGAGTGCTTTGGCCTATCGCTTTCAAAAGTTGGGATTTGAATTTGATAGAAACGACATAGATACACTCTATACCCAGTTTGTACAAATAGCCGATAGCAAAAAAGAAGTACAGGATAACGATTTAACATTTTTAGCAACCGAATATATACACACGGTACATGCTTAATTGATTCATGTAAAATATTCAAGTATACTCCTAATAAAACAACTATCCCAACAATTTGAAAACTATTTCATTTTATAACAACTAAAAAATGACTGAACAGGATTTAACCATAAAGCGCAACGATACACAAACCGGGCTTACTTTGTTTTCAAAAATTTGGAATAAACATGTAGTGCAGCAAATTGACAATGGACCAACTGTTTTTTACATTGACACACATTTTATACATGAAGTAACTAGTCCGCAAGCATTCATTGGTTTAAATGCCAGAGGCATAAAATTACTTAGGCCAAAACAAACCATTGCTACTGCCGATCACAATGTGCCAACACTTAATCAACATTTACCAATACAAGAAGCATTAAGTAAAAAACAAGTAGATGCCTTAATTAAAAACTGTGCAGAACACCAAGTTGAATTATATGGATTGGGGCATCGGTACCAAGGAATTGTGCATGTTATTGGTCCTGAGTTGGGCATTACTCAACCGGGCAATACCATTGTGTGTGGAGATAGCCACACCAGTACACATGGTGCTTTTGGCGCAATCGCTTTTGGTATTGGTACCAGCGAAGTAGAAATGGTAATGGCCACCCAATGCTTACTACAAACAAAGCCCAAACAAATGCGAATTACCATTAATGGTAAATTGAATAAAGGGGTTTTGTCTAAAGATATTGTGTTGTATGTATTATCAAAGATCAGCGCTAGTGGAGCTACAGGCTATGCAGTTGAATTTGCAGGTACCACCATTCAAGCATTGAGCATGGAAGCAAGAATGACCATTTGCAACATGAGCATAGAAATGGGGGGTAGGTGTGGCTTAATTGCGCCAGATGAAACTACATTCGCCTATATTAAAGGAAAAGAATTTGCCCCTACAAATGAAGCATGGGATAAAAAATTAGCCTATTGGAAAACCTTGTTTTCCGACGACACCGCTGTATTTGAAAAAGAATATACTTTCAATGCAGAAGATATTGAACCCATGATTACTTATGGCACCAACCCTGGCATGGGAATTTCGGTAACTGAAAATATTCCTACCAATACCACAGTTAATCAAACAGATAAATCTGGCTTAGCCGCATCACTACAGTACATGGGCCTTACAGAAGGTAGTGCTATTAAAGGCCAAAAAATTGATTATGTATTTATTGGCAGTTGTACCAACTCAAGAATTGAAGATTTAAGATTGGTAGCTGATTTTGTAAAAGGTAAACAAAAAGCACCAGACGTAGAAGTATGGATTGTACCAGGCAGCAAACTAGTGGAGCAACAAGCCATTGCTGAAGGAATTGATAAAGTACTACTCAATGCAGGCTTTAGCTTACGCCAGCCAGGATGTAGTGCCTGCTTGGGAATGAATGAAGATAAAATACCTGCTGGCAAATATTGTGTAAGCACCAGCAACAGGAATTTTGAAGGTAGACAAGGAGCAGGTGCAAGAACTTTTTTAGCAAGCCCACTCATGGCAGCGGCAGCAGCCATTACAGGCGTTGTAACTGATGTTAGAGAATTACTAAACTAAAACAATGAGTCAAACAAAATTAAATATTGTACAATCAACTTTTGTTCCATTACAGGTGGAGAATATTGATACAGACCAAATAATACCAGCAAGATTTTTAAAAGCAACTACCAGAGATGGCTTTGGTGAAAATTTGTTTAGAGATTGGCGTTACGAAAATGACAACAGCAATTTACCCAAACAAGATTTTGTATTAAACAACCCTATTTATACAGGAAGTATATTGGTAGCCGCTAAAAATTTTGGTTGTGGCTCTTCCAGAGAGCATGCTGCTTGGGCAATTAAAGATTATGGGTTTAATGTGGTCATCAGTAGCTTTTTTGCAGATATTTTTAAAAACAATGCACTAAACAATGGCTTGTTACCCATTACCGTTAGTGAATCTTTTTTACAGCAAATTTTTGCATTAACTCCTTCAGATGAATTATTGGTTGATCTATCAGCACAAACCATCACCATCATTTCAACCAATGCATCTGAGCAATTTGAAATAAGTGCCTATAAAAAAACTTGCCTATTAAACGGCTACGACGACATCGACTATTTATTAAGCATAAAAGACAATATTCTTCAGTTTGAACAAAACCGCTAATTTTTAATCCAATTACAACCAATGAGTACTTTACAAAATACACACAATCATTTCCAATACTTTCCTACTGCTACTGGCAGCAATGGCCATCAATTAAGCAAAGAACTAAACATTGCAGTAATACCCGGTGATGGAATAGGGCCAGAAGTTACCGCCCAAGCCATAAAAGTTTTGGATGCCATTGCACTAAAATTTAACCACCAGTTTAACTACCAGTATTGTTTAATGGGTGCAGTAGCCATTGATGATTGTGGCAATCCTTTGCCAGATGAAACGATAGAAACTTGCTTACAGAGTGATGCCATTTTATTTGGCGCCATTGGTCATCCAAAATATGATAACGACCCCACTGCTACAGTCAGGCCGGAGCAAGGTTTGCTTAAACTTAGAAAATCACTACAACTATTCTCAAACATAAGGCCTGTAACTACTTATAACTCTTTACACCATTTATCTCCCTTGAAAAACAAATTATTGCAAGATGTAGATTTTGTTATTTTCAGAGAACTAACCGGAGGCATTTATTTTGGAGAGAAAAAAACAAATGAAGCCCAAAACTGGGCGTCTGATGGGTGTGAATATACAAGCCAAGAAATAGAGCGGATAGCACATCAAGCATTTAATGCTGCTATGCAACGCAAAAAAAAGTTAACCTTAGTAGATAAAGCCAATGTGTTAGAAACCTCCAGACTTTGGCGCAAAGTAGTTAAGGAAATTGCTTTGCAATATCCAGAAGTAGCAGTTGATTTTTTATTTGTTGACAATGCTGCTATGCAAATTATTTTAAACCCAAAGCAGTTTGATGTAATTCTTACAGAAAATTTATTTGGCGATATTTTAAGTGATGAAGCCAGTGTAATTAGTGGTTCATTGGGCTTATTGCCTTCTGCCTCTATAGGCGTACATACCGCCATGTTTGAGCCTATTCATGGCAGCTATCCACAAGCAGCTGGTAAAGACATTGCCAATCCTTTGGGAGCAATTTTATCTACAGCGATGATGCTTGAGTACCTGCAATTACACCAAGAAGCCAAACTAATAAGGGATGCTGTTCAATGGACAATCGAAAACTTGTTTGTAACCAAAGACATTGATCCCATCAATTTTTATTTTACTTCTACCATTGGTGAATTAATTACTGAATATA
>JAAFHG010000660.1 GCA_013297585.1 Chitinophagales bacterium | reverse complement strand
CCAATCTTAGGCTTTTCAATTATGCAAGGTCAAGAAAACCAGTATGGTAATTTTGACTATATTCTAGGCTTCAATGATAGCTTTACTAGTGATGCAGATTACGACGACTTTGTGGTTGGGGTTAAGTTTGTAGCCGCAGCAGTACCAGAACCAGAAACATACGCAATGATGATGATTGGTCTTGCGCTTGTTGGAATTGGTGCTCGCAACCGTAAAAATAGTTACTACTGTAAAAGCACTAAAAGATTAGTGCTTTTATATCATCAATTTAGAGAATTATATGTAAATTTATAATAATTTACAGACAATTCTCTATTTCTGCTTGCTTATATCAAAGATAGATGTTATAAAATCCTTAATTCAAACTAAATGTTTGTAACTGAAAGGATATAGCATGAATTTAAAATTGGTATTTATATTATCAACGCTTGCATTGTTGTTACCACTATCATCAACTGCAGCATTAGTTCAAATTAAAGCCCTAGAAAACTCTAGTACTGGTGGTGTTGGTGTTTCTACTGCGTTTACAGTCGGCGATTTGTTTACTATCACAGTAAACCCAAATGACTTGTGGAACTCAGGCGCGCTACCTCGTTGGTCAAATGCTGACGGTCAAGTAGATTTATTTTCTGATGGTGGTTTTGATTTGCCGTCAGGTATCTCTAAAGATGCAATTCCTGGTGGGCAAATCGGCACAAACGGCTTTGGTACACATAGTCAAGGCGGCTTAACAGCAAAATGGGGTGCACTTGTTGGTGCTTGGGGCAATACACCTTCTACATTTTTCTTGATTGGCACTAACTTTGCAGGTGCTGCTTTAGATAGCACACTTAACTTATACTATTTTGATAGTAATAATCTTGATAACACTGGTAGCATTTTGGCGGACATCAATATTACTGCAGTACCAGAACCAGAAACATACGCTTTATTATTAGCCGGTCTTGGTATTGTTGGTTTTACTGTACGTCGTAGAAAAAATCAACAAGCATAATTAACACTAGTTTGTTGCTAAAATTTAAGGGAGCGTAAGCTCCCTTATTAATTTATAATCCTTCAATAAGCTTCTATTATCCCCCAAAGTGGTTATCAAATATGTATATGTGAACTAGTTTAAGTTCTTCCCATATGTTATTTCATGTGTAAAATAAGAGTTCTAATAGGCAAACATAATGAAAAGCTATACCGAAATAGAGTCAAAAGACTTATTCGATCATCTACTTAAAGCCAAAGTGCTTTTAGTAGATGTACGTAACGATGATGAGGTTGCACAAGGCGTAATACCTGGTGCTATGCACATTCAGCTATCCATGCTGCCCGTACAATACGATAAACTGATGAATGCAAATTCAGTTGTATTTTATTGTCACAGCGGCATACGCTCTGCACATGCCGCAGATTTTGCTGTAAACAAAGGTGTTAAAGATGTATTTAACCTTATTGGCGGGGTTGTAGCATGGCGTAACGCTGGATACACATTGACACACAAAAAATAAACATCTTAAATTTGTTTAGCAAGATAGGAAAACTATGGAATTCGATAAAGAAATTGATGCTAAAAATTTAAATTGTCCATTACCTATTTTGCGCTGCAAAAAAGGCTTAAGTGAGATTAATGCTGCACAAGTTTTAAAAATTATGGCGACTGACCCAGGCGCAGTTAAAGACTTTCAAGCATTTTGCAAACAAACCGGGCATGAGCTATTACAGTTAGATGAAGCCGAAAGTGTATATACCTTTTACATCAAAAAGCATGCTTAAATTAATTATTAAAAATGGCTAAAAAGCTTGCCTTAATTGCCTCTAAAGGCACATTAGATTGGGCTTATCCGCCTTTCATACTTGCTTCCACAGCAGCCGCGCTTGATTATGAAGTGCAAATATTCTTCACTTTTTATGGCCTAACGCTACTTAAAAAAGACTTGGGCGATTTAAAAGTTTCACCCCTTGGTAACCCCGCCATGCCAATGCCAATACCCATGCCTAACCTTGCACAAATGTTACCAGGTATGGAAAATATGGCGACAATGATGATGAAACAAAAAATTGCAAGTAAAGGTGTGGCGAGTATTGAGGATTTACGCACAGCGTGCATTGAAACAGGTGTAAAGTTAATTGCCTGCCAAATGACGGTGGATTTATTTGATTTCAAAAAAGAAGACTTCATCGA
>JAAFHG010000397.1 GCA_013297585.1 Chitinophagales bacterium | reverse complement strand
GTGGTACATCCTCAAATTGAAGTGCGTACTGCCGATGCTCGACAAATTTTAAAGCAAAATGTGTTGCTAAAAGATGCCATTAAACAATGGGGCAATATTGCAGGCTTGGTGGCTGGTCTTATTCAGCACGATTACGACTTAATCGGTCGTAGCTTAGAAGATGTCATCATCGAGCCAGTTCGTAGCATTTTAATTCCTGGGTTTAACGAGGTGAAACAAAAATGCAAAGATGCAGGTGCTCTAGGTGGCGGTATTAGCGGTAGCGGCCCATCTATTTTTATGCTAAGTAAAGATGCAGCAACTGCAAAAGCTGTTGAAGACGTAATGAAAGATGTGTACAATCGCATTGGTTTAGATTATCAAACCCATTTAACCACCATCAATCAAGAAGGTGTTAAGTTGGCGTAATACCCCTAGCCCCTAAAGGGGAACTTTAAAATCAAAAATTTCAATGAATACAATATATACCAACCGTTTCCATTACTCCCCTTTAGGGGCTGGGGGCATGAACTATTATAGCCTCAACCACCAATCACCAAAAGTAAGTTTCGCAGAAGCTGCCTTGCGTGGCCAAGCGCCTGATAAAGGTTTATATTTCCCTGAAAGCATACCTACCCTACCTGCTGATTTTATTCAAAATATGAAGCAATACAGCAAGGAAGAAATTGGCTTTAAAGTCATGAAGCCTTATGTTGGTGATAGCATTCCTGATGATGTGTTGCAAGAGATTGTAAACCAAACTATCAACTTCGATTTTCCTTTGGTAAAGGTGAATGATAATATTGCTTCGTTGGAATTATTTCACGGACCAACATTGGCGTTTAAAGATGTTGGTGCAAGATTTATGAGCCGTTGTTTAGGCTATTTCAATCGCAATGCTTACCACCACACCACAGTGTTGGTAGCTACTTCAGGCGATACAGGTGGTGCTGTTGCCAATGGCTTTTTAGGTGTTGATGGTATTGATGTGGTAATTTTATACCCTTCGGGTAAAGTGAGTAAAATTCAAGAATTGCAGTTGACCACTTTGGGCAAAAACATTAAAGCCATTGAGGTAAATGGCACGTTTGACGATTGCCAAGCGATGGTAAAACAAGTATTTGCAGACGAGCAACTGAACAATAAACTCTCTTTAACGTCTGCCAATTCTATTAACGTAGCAAGATGGTTGCCACAGCAGTTGTATTATTTCTTTGCTTACCAGCAATGGCAGCAAGAACAAGCACCTGTTATCTGTGTGCCTAGTGGCAACTTTGGTAATATTTGTGCAGGTGTTTTAGCCCATATATCTGGCCTGCCTGTGCAACATTTTATTGCTGCTTGTAACGCTAATGATATTGTACCAAATTACATGAATACACAAGTGTACACCCCAAAGCCCGCTGTAGCCACTATTTCTAATGCCATGGATGTTGGTAATCCTAGCAATTTCATCCGCATTTTAGAGTTGTTTCATCAGCAGTTTAGTGAACTGAAAACTGCATTTAGCAGTGTCAGCATCAGCGATGCTATTACAGCACAAACCATTAAAGACGTTTACCAAAAATTCAATTATACATTAGACCCGCATGGTGCTGTTGCCTATTATGCCTTAGAACAATATTTACAAGCTAATCCATCGCAGAAGGGGATGATTTTAGAAACAGCTCACCCTATTAAATTTCCTGATACGGTAGAGCAAGCGACAGGCATTGCTCCTGAATATCCAGAGCAAGTAAAACACTTACTAAGCCAAGAAAAACTAAGCGTAGTAATGGATGCAAAGTTTGAAGATTTAAAAGCTTGGTTAATGAGTAAATAGTATTATTTCAAGCAAAGGCAAAACAGATTATGACTTTTGAAAAATTAGTTCCAAACGTTTTTTATGTAGACATTAAAGATGGGTTAAAATTTTTTGTTGACTGTTTATGTTTTACAGTTGGATACAGCGAAATTGAATCCAAAAACCCATTTTGTGTATTAGAAAAAGATAGCCTGCGTATACATTTGTTTCAAAATGCTGAACTTGCTAATGAACATTATCCTGAATTTAGGTTAGAAACAAAAAATATTGAGGACGTTTATAATAAGGTTGCTACCTCTCATCCTGAATTTCTTCATCCAAATCTTAAGGTAATTACGCTTAGGCCGTGGACAGCAAAAGAATTTGCACTGAAGGATAAGCAAGTTGGTGTTATCATTCAACAGTGGTAAACCTCGGCGTTTTTGGTTATATATAGCAAACCATTAGCCGCTGGTAAATATTGAGTACAGCTACCTATAGGCGATTTTTGTGAAGGTGTAGGTTTTTCTCACAAAGCAACAAAGAAGGCAAAGAACACAAAGTATATTATTATAAAAAAGTGAGTATTGGATATTCATACATGCTATGCGAAGTCAAAGACTTCGTATAATTTATGTTCTTCTGGGTTTTCAACCCGCCTTATATGAATAAAAAGCCAAAGGCTTTTGAAGAACATATGGCATACGAAGTCAGAGACTTCGTACAGCAAAGACACAAAGTATATTATCATAAAAAAGGTGCGATAGCTATTACACTATCGCACCTTTTTACTTTTAGCATTAACTACTACCCTGCTGTTGGCGGTGTGGGCTTATCTGCTGCCGCTGCAACACCTTCTCTTCTTGCCAAAATATCTGCAAAATATTGTCTACCATTGTTTAATACCGCTAAAATATTGGTATAATAATCTGTGTTCTTTTTGGTTTTAGCCATTACAAATACATAATCTGCTAGGTTTTTATAGCTAGTTACCAAATTGGTACGTAACAACTTAGTATCATACACCACCGTGCTTACGGCATCAGTTGAGCGTTTATCGAATATGGTGCTGAAATTGGTATTAGCTGTTTCTAAATTAGTAATGTGTTTATCTAACCCTAATAGCTGCGCAAATGGTGCATTGGTAGCGTTACGCAATTCTTTTATAAAGTTTACAATGCCCAACGTTTCAGCTTCAAAATTTAATTTCTCTAACCCATCAAAATTGTTCAATACTATCTTCAAGTTTTTATAAGCTATTTTCTCTGTTTCAATATCGGTAAATTCATATACAGATACCGCCCTGCGAATGGTAGTAATTTTCTTATCACGTATATCATCTCGTTCTGCGAGCATGGCCGATTCTGCTTTGGCCTTTATTTGCACCAATGCATCGTTGTACACAGGCGATTGCGTAACAATAGCTTGGCACAGCGCATCAAATTCGGCATCGGTAGTAGTAATAATGCCAGCATTTTTTAAGTCAGTTAAAAAGCGTACAATAAACTGACCGATTTCTACATAATGTAGGCGAGAAAGATTGAGTGGATACAACTTCATAACAATGTGTTTTAGTTTTTAAATATTGCTTTTACATAAGCTAAAATACTAGTATTCGTTTGGAAAAACAACTAGAAAAACGCCTTTTATTAAAAAAGATACTACTGCTGTACTTCTACAACAAGCAGAAACTTGTCGGCAGCCTGTTGTATAGGTACAAGAGCTTCCTGCAACTTGCGGCAGCCCTTTGTATAGGTACAATTGCTTCCCGCAACTTGCGGCAGCCCTTTGTATAGGTACAATTGCTTCCCGCAACTTGCGGCAGCCTGTTGTATAGGTACAACGGGCTGCTGA
>JAAFHG010000639.1:1236-2242 GCA_013297585.1 Chitinophagales bacterium | reverse complement strand
TTTTATACGTACACCATCAACTTTATGTTCACCTAAAACCTCATCTGTTTCGCTGTTCCAATATATTTTAATATTTGGCGTAGCAATTACTCTATCCTGCATTACTTTACTAGCACGCATTTGGCCGCTACGCACTATCATATGTACGGTTGTGCATAGTTTAGATAAATACATCGCTTCTTCTGCCGCGGTATCACCAGCACCTACAATAGCTACCTCTTTACCTTTAAAGAAAAAGCCATCGCACACAGCGCAAGCACTTACACCAAAACCATTTAAATGTTGCTCACTTGGTAAGCCAAGCCATTTTGCCGAAGCACCTGTTGAAATAATAATTGCATCGGCTTCAATCCATTTTTCTTCATCAATTTCTACACGGTAAGGCTGCTGGCTAAAATCAACTTTTGTAGCCATGCCATAGCGAATATCAGCACCCATTCTTGCTGCTTGTTTCTCAAAATGAATCATCATTTCAGGGCCCTGCACACCATCTGCATAACCTGGATAATTTTCTACTTCTGTAGTAATAGTTAATTGCCCACCGGGTTGAATACCTTGGTACAACACTGGTTTCATATTTGCACGAGCGGCATAAATAGCTGCTGTATAGCCTGCGGGGCCGCTACCTATAATTAATACATGTACTTTTTCTATTGCCTCATTTGTTGCCATAATAACTTCTTTTAAAGAGTTGCAAAAATATTGTTTGACAGTTTGTTGCTGATATTTAAAATCAACATTTGTGGGTAAAGACGTTTCGATTGCAGGAAAATTACAAGCTAGCATCATTTTTTGTGCTATCAATATTGTTGCAAATGGTTAACAACCATTCTGCAAGCAAATTCGTTCATAACCTATATTTACACAGTTGTTATTAATACATTGCCATTATAAATGCGTAGTCAGTTGTATTTAGTTGTTGTACGTACTTGTATTGCTGGTTTTCTGGCAATTATGGTAGTGCTTTTAGGGGTTGCACAACCTACAAAAATAACTACACCTGATA
>JAAFHG010000639.1:0-1226 GCA_013297585.1 Chitinophagales bacterium | reverse complement strand
GGCCGCTTAGTATCTATCGATTCGCCCAACGATACCATTGGCGCTACCATCAACAACATCGATCCATTTATCATTTTCAAAGACAAAAAAATCAATCAAATTAAGGTTACCAACATCACTTTTGGTGGTTCGGTAAATGATACAAGCACGGTACACAAATCGTTGTTTTTGCGCTTAGCAGATAATTTGCACGTAGTAACAAGAGAAAAAATCATTCGCAATAATTTGTTTTTTAAAGCAGGTGATCAATTGTTTCCCAATTTGATCGCAGATAATGAACGCTTTTTGCGTGATCAAAGCTATATCCAAGATGCAAGAATTTTAGTGCAACCATCTGTAACCAATAATGATGCAGTAGATATTATAGTAGTGTATAAAGACGTATTTTCTGTAAGTGGCACTGGCAGCGGCTCGCCACGCAATGCCTACCTAGAAGTAAAGGAAGATAATTTTATGGGGCAAGCACAAAGAATTATTGCTAGGCAGTATTACGATTTGGACAGAAATGGCAAATATGGTATAGGTTTAGAATATACCAAGCGTAACATTAAAGGTAGCTTTGTTGATTTTACGATTGGCTATAGTAATATAGCACCTGCTTTTAATAGTGGTCGCAGAGAAGAAACAGTGTTTTACACTCGGCTAGATTTACCACTTGTAAGCCCCTACTCTTTATGGACGGGCTCAATTGAAAATGCGTTACGAAGTACTACCAATAAATATACTAAAGATTCGGTTTTTAATAGTGATTTTAGGTACAAATACAAGCAAATAGATGCTTGGGCAGGTTATAATATTTCGGGTAAATTGGCTAATGATGAAGGCACAGTTCGAAAAGTGAAACAGTTTTTAGCCATAAGGGCTACAGAACGAAAATTTTACGAAACCCCGAGTTTTTACCACGATAGATACGTGTATCAATATGCAGACTTAACAAGTGTATTGGCAGCCTATACCATTTTTAAACAAGAATATTATCGTACCAATTTTTTGTACGGTTTTGGTAGAAATGAAGATATTCCTGAAGGCTTTAATTACTCATTAATTGGTGGCTGGGCTGATAGAAGCGATGTTTCTAGACCTTATATTGGTATTGATTTGCAACGTAATTATTTTACAAGTGAGCAAAATTATTTTAACTACACACTGCGTGTGGGTAGCTATTTAAACAAAAAAGAGATGCAGGATATAGGGATGGTGTTAGGTGTAGAAAGTTTTACCAAGCT
>JAAFHG010000509.1 GCA_013297585.1 Chitinophagales bacterium | reverse complement strand
TAGTAAACCATTGCCATTTACACCGTTGTATTTTTCTAAAATGGTACTTTTATCTAACAAGGTTACAAGTCTGCCATTTTGCTTAAAACTTTCATACAATTCTTGCAATACCTGCCATTCATCTTGGTGATGCGCTACATGCAAGCTGCCTACAGGATCATACCATAAGCCAATACTATCGGCTATATCTTTCCAAATGGTTTTGCTACGCATGGCCCTGTTGTACAACAAGCCATCAGGCTGCCCAATAGGCCAAAGCATACCGAAATTTCTGATAGAAGCACCAACTGCCTGTTGCGTTCTTTCAATTACTGTAACGCTAAAACCCTTTAAACTAAGGGCTCTTGCCGTAGCTAGCCCTACAATGCCAGCACCTACCACTATGGCCGATTGATTATTTGTCATGACGAGAGGATATGATTTTAAATAATTGATGATGAATAATTAAGCTAACCGCAATGAGCAAAGTGCCTACAATACTAGCTGTGTAAAATAGCCCTGAGAAAAAGCTAACCCAGCTATATTTGATGGTGACAAATTCTTTTACCAGCAATACTACTACTGTGCCCAAATACCCAAAAGCATCAGCTATATACATTACAAAACCAACATTGGCGCGTATTTTATAGGTAGATAACATACGCTCAAAATACAAGCAGTTGTAAGGTATATAAGCCAAGTACATACCAGTGGTTGCCAGCAACATCCAAGTAACTGGCGAGATGCTATTAGAGGCATATAAAAGTGTAACCGAGGCAGATAATAACACACCGAATATGACAATGTAATGCGCTGTCACAAAGGCTTTATAGTTATTTTTAATTAAGAAAAACCCACCAATAATGGCTAGCACAATTAGCGATACATTGGTACTAGTTTTAGCAAAAATGCTGGCATTGTTTTGAAAGCCAGTTTCTGCCCAAAGCTCATTGGCAAAATCTTCACAAAAATCTCTTACAATGGTAAATACCACATAAGCTATCACCACAGGTGTGATGGCTAAGCCAAAGGTTTTAATAAAAGCTGAACGCTCTTGAGGTGTCATGGGTTTGCGTTCGGTGCGGTGTGCAATATCATCTTGTGAAGGCGCAGGTGTTTGTTGAATTAACCAAACAGATAACAGCATTGGCAATACAAAAAAAGCACCTGCTGTAAAAGGCATCCACCAATCTGTAATATGGCACTGCAATAGCAACCATTTACCTACAGATTTGGCCAAACCTGATGCAAAAATGAAACTAGTGGCTAAAAAAGCACCCATAATTTCGGTTGTTTTTCTTCCCTCTAAAAAGCCAAACACCAAACCGAAAACCATACCAAGTGGTAGGCCATTTAAAAACATACAAATAATATTGTACGGTGCTGGAATAATGGCAAAACCCAATAAACTCAACCATGCTAAACCAATAAACAAAACAATAAAATAGGCTCGCTTGGCTGGCTGCATGGCAGATATAAATCTGATACCAATAAACTTACTAATCATGTAGCCTATTACTTGCGCTATAACCAAACATACTTTGTAAGAAATGCCCAGAAAAAATACATTGGTATAAGTAGCTACTGTGTAAGGCTTTCTAAAACCGTACATGCAAGAATAAATCATAAAAGCACTAAACGACATCAGGCATACTGATAATAAAGGCGTTTTTGCAAGCCATTGCTTGAAGTTGCTTTGTGTAGGCTTTGATACAAATGCTTGCATGGTGGTTATAAAATTAGTTATTGATAATGGCATTATCTAGCAAATGCATGATCATCATGTGCTTGTACTTGGTTAATGCTGGCAAAGGTTTGTGTTCAACTTTGGCTAGTTCATCCCATTTGCGTAGGGCTACATATTGATTACACAATAGGTCGCTTTCAAATGCGGCGGCTTCGCTTTCGGTCATAATACCACCTTGGTGTACCAAGGTTTTTTTACTAGCTTCAGATAACAAATTGTAATACTCAAGATCTTTAAACGTTAAGTACCGTTTGGCTTCTACATGGCTTGCTACCATTTTAGCAATATTTTCAGAAAAGCCTTTGCTGCGCAAATAATCACCACCTAGTTTTTCATGATTTACAATGCCAAATCTATCCATATGTTGCAAGCCATCTTCTGGTTTTGCAAACTCACACAAATGTCCAATATCGTGAAAAAAAGCCGCTAACACAGTATCTCTATCTGCACCACCAGCTTCTGCAAGCTCAGCACATTGGCACATATGTTCTATTTGCGATACTGGCTCTCCTATATAATCTTCACTTCCAAATTTTTCGTACAGTGTTATAATTTCGTCAGCAACTTGGTGTATGTGTTGCTGTTGTTCCATGTAAGTCATTGTTTAATGGTTGTATTGTTAAATTGTTTTATGGTTTAATATTTTTACTAGGATATATTATTCTTTTCCACATCGCAATACCAAACCTTGCATTTTCCAAAATCGAACTTGCGAGTTAAATCCCTCAACATGCATTTCTTATACTTAATTATTCTCTGCCTCTATCAAGGGCAACAAAGCCATTAAATCATTAATAATAAAGTCGGGCTTTGCTGATTGTAGCTGCGCCACATTATGTGCACCAGTTGTAATACCTATTGATAAACCGCAGCCTGCATTTTGCCCTTCTTCAATGTCTATAATTGAGTCGCCCACTTTTACCACTTCTTTTGCATTGGTAATACCAAATTGCTGCATAGCCAATAGTATCATATCTGGCAACGGTCTATTATTGGGCACATCAGAAGCTGTTACCAAACTATCCATTTCTTTACCAATTTGCCAACCGAGTTTTTGTAAAATCAGTTCGGCAGTTGTTCTATTATAGCCTGTATTTAGCACCACGCTTATACCCATTTTTTTCAGTGCCGTAAACAGTTGTACAGCAC
>JAAFHG010000475.1 GCA_013297585.1 Chitinophagales bacterium | reverse complement strand
TGGTTTCTTTTTTCTACCCATTGTTGGCATAAATGGACTTTGATCTGCCGTAGCAGCTTTTTCAGCGGCGGTGGCTACTGCAGCGCCTGTAATTACTTCGTCTGTTGAGGATAAGCCACTAATAACTTTTACATTAGTGTCATCGTTAAGGCCAGTTACTATTAATAATTGGGTAAGGGTATCCCCTTTTTTTATCCATACAAATGATTCCTTGTCTACTTCTTTTTCAGGAATAGAAATAGTAGCCGCAGCCTTGGTTTTCACCATTTCTTTGTTAACAGTTGTAGGAATTTTATTTGATTTAATAATGGTATATTTTTTCAATAACACTGAATCTGGTTTAAAAGTCAATGCTCTTGAAGGAATAAGTATTGCATTGCTGTCTTCTTGGGAATAGATATTGATACTTGCTGTCATGCCTGGTTTTAATTTCAGGTTCTGATTGTCAACATTTATGAGTGTTTTATAAGTAACAACATTTGAAGTAACAGTGGCACGCAATAATACCTCTAGTACTGTGCCACGAAAGACATCATCTGGAAAAGCATCTACAGTAAATGAAACAGTTTGACCTACAGATACCCCACCTATATCAGCTTCATCAACGGCAGCGCTTACTTGCATTTTAGTAAGGTCCTTGGCAATTACAAATAGCGTTGGTGCACTAAAGCTGGATGCAATTGTTTGGCCGGCATTCACATTTCGGTTAAGTACAGTACCATTTATTGGGGAGTAAATATTGGTATAGGCCAGTGTTTGCAAGGTGATTCTTAGTTGTGCATTGATATTATCGACAGCGGCTTTAGCAGTTTTATACTGACTGGTAGCCAATTGAAAATCAGCGTGACTAATAGCGCCGAGTTTGAATAATTTATTTTGTCTGTTGTAATTTATTTGCTGGTACTGAAAGTTGCTTTTTGCGTTTGCAAGGTTGGCTCTTGATTCTTCAGACTGCGCCTTGATGATGGAAGGTTCTATCTGCGCCAGCAACTGTCCTTTTTTAACCACATCGTTAAAATCGGCAAAGATATTTTTTACCAATCCTGAAACCTGTGCACCAACAGATACAGTATCTATTGGCTGCAATGTACCTGTTGCAGTTACACTTTTAGAGATATAGCCTTCTGTTGTATGTACTGTTACAATAGTTACCGGTACAGCTTTCTTTCTAAAGATAAAGTAGGCTGCAACTGAGCCAACTACTACAATTGAAGCTACTAACCATATGATTGTTTTCTTTTTCATTTTTTATTATAGAGTTATTGCTTGTCCTATATAGAATTCGTAAATTTTCTGTTGCAATACGGCTGTGTATTTTGCTTGTGTATACGCCTGCACAGCTTGTACATACTGGTTACGCAATTGCAATACCTCAAAAGTATTGGTACCGCCTAATTTAAATTGCTCGTTAATAATCCTAAAACTTTCTGTAGCTGCAAGTAACTGTTCGCTAGCTGCAGCATAAGCCTGTCTTGCATTTGTTACATTCAAGTATACTTGCTCAATAGCTTGCGATAAAACCAATTGATAATTTTGGAGGTTAAGTGAAGATTGCTTTAAATTGATATTGGCTTTTGCCACATTGGATCTATTAATAAAGTTTGAAAAAATGGGAATGGCTAACGTTATGCCTAGGCGTTGGTAAAAGTTGTTGCCAGATTGGGTGAAATAACCTGTTTTAGGATAATTATTATTGGTGAGTACATCGCTATAACCTGAACCAATTGCTGCATTGGCAGAAAGTACAGGTTTAAATCCTGCCTTGGCTTTGGCAATATCAATCTGGGCAATGTCGATACCCAGCTTGCCAATTTTAATTTCAGGAAAATTTTGCAATGCCTTTTGCTGTGCATTAAACAGTGATGGCAAAAACTCAACTATATTAATTGAAACAGGAGAAACAATATCAAACAAACTATCCAATGGCAATTGCAACAGCTGCTTTAAAGCCAGTGTGTTTTGTAGAACAGCATTTTGTGTTTGTACTAACAGGTATTTGTCGCTGGCAAACTGAGCCTGCAATTGCAACAAATTTATTTTCGCTACACTGCCAGCTTCAAAAAATAGCTGGCCCTGCCTTACCAACGAATCTGAAGTAGCAACCAAATCGGTAATGTATGTTAGGTTCTCTTTTGCTAGTAAAATATTGAGGTATGCTTGTGCAATAGAAAGTACAATGGTATTTACAGATTGCTTAACAGATAGCCCGGCAGATTGTAACAATAAATTGCTTTGCAAAATATTATTGTTGATAAAATTTCCATTCCATAAAACGATTGAAGCATTTAATGAATAGTTGCCAACGCTGGTTAATTGATTCACCAAGTTTCCATTGTCTGCCGCATCATTATTGGCATTGTTAAAAGAATTGCCAATTGAAGCATTGAGGCTAGGAATTTTTAAGCCCCTAGCTGCTAAAAGATTTTGCGCTGCGTATTGCTCATTTAACCGAAGTGTATTTGTTTGAATGTTGTGTGTTGCTGCATAGTCGAAACAAGTATTGATATTCCATTTTCTAACGGTATCTGTAACCTGAGCATTTAAAGAAATAGTTATACTACTATACAACATCATCAAAATAAAGTAAGTCCATTTTTTCATTATAGTTGTTTAGTAGGTCTTGCTTTACCATTGTTTAATTTTTGTGGTGTATTATTTTGATTGTTGCTTTTTATATCTCTGCCCTGCCGCATGTATGGCTTTATTTTTACAGGTTGACCAATATTTTTACCCCGGTATACTGGGTTTTGAGCAGGACGAGTTGGGGCAACAGGTCGTATGATATTCATATGATTATTTGGTTCATCAGTTTTAATTTCATTATGATGGTCTTTTTTTTCCGTATTAAAAAATACAGGCTGGCGAATATTTTCGTTAAAGCCACGAACCCCGGCTTGTTGATTACCTTGGTATTTATTACGATAATAGTAGCGAGGATAATTGGCCATATAATGCTGGTGATGCATCCAAGGTTGATACACATTGTTGTTTAAGGAAATGGAGAAGCCATTGTATAAATTATAATTGCTGTACATGGCAGGTAGTGATGCTGAAAATAACCATTGGCCATTATCCATATAAGCAAAATCATTGTTTTGCAAATCG
>JAAFHG010000442.1 GCA_013297585.1 Chitinophagales bacterium | reverse complement strand
TTTTTTTATGTGTAAATAATGCTTGTTATTGTCAAAATGATAGTATACATGTGGTTAAAGGATTGCCTAGTAAAGAAGTATATCAAATATTAGTAGATAAAAAAGGATTTATATGGGTAGCCCACGAGCTAGGCGTAAGTAGGTACGATGGTATTACGTTTACAAGTTTCTCTCACCCCGAACAAATGGGTTTAAGCCTGTTCGATTTATTTGAAGATGCAAGTGGCAGAATTTGGTGTCATAACCTTTACAATCAAGTTTTTTACATAGAAAATGGGCAGATTTTTTTGTTAAGAGGTTATAAAGATTCTGGTGAAAAATTTTATCCTCGCAAGGCTATGCTGGCCAATGAAATGATTATTAATGCCTCTACAGGCATTTACATACATAATACAAGCACACAAAAAGGGCAGTTTGTAACCAAAACAATTGATGGGGCAAAAATTGGCGCCACTTTCTCATTTTGTACTATTAATAGTCGCACACTTATAATTCAAGGCGGTACCAGTTGGTTTTTATACCAGCAAGGTAAGGGTATAAGCGCCCTGCCACTAGTACACCAGCACAGTATAAACAATGGTAGAGTACAGCTTTTAAAAAACGCAAATGCCGATACTGTTTACAGTGCAGAAGTGTACAAAGGTACTTTATATAAAATGCTGTTTAAAAACAACAGGTTTATACTTTTAGATTCTAGCAAAATGCCAGGTGTAATTAATAGTGTAAGCATTGTAAATAAACAGTTTTGGATTCACTCATCTGAATTAAGTATTACTGCTAATAATAAAAAGCGTATTAGTAATCAAAATATTACATCAATTTCTGAAGACAAAGAGGGTAATATTTGGTACAGTAGTTTTAAAAACGGCATCTTATTTAGCCCTAAGCAAAGTAGTACAGTAGTTGTAAAACCTACTTATTTAAAGCAAGGCGACTTTGTTACTTGTGTTGCTAAAAATGGAAACTATGTTGTAGAAGGTACCTCTACAGGTGAGGTATTTTTAAAAAAATTGGCTCCTAAACAAGTAGTTACAAAAATTACGCTTGCACAAACTAGGGGTGGTATTTCTTCTATTTTTAAGTTGGGCGGCAATAAGGTTTTAATTGTTTCTCTATCTAATTTTTATATTTTAGATGTAGTATCTGGTAATGCTACCTCGTATTTTTCTGTAAACAACATTAAAAATATAGCTTTTGGCAAAAATTATATTTTTTTAGCTAGTAACGAGAGTTTGTCTTTAATAAAAATAGCCAACAAAGTAGAGCCAGAGATTGCCAGTTGGGCTATTATTAACCAACTATTTAACATACCAACGCAGTATCAAAACAATCAATTAAAGTTTAATCAAAGGGTAAAATCTGTTTGCTACGATAATATTAATAGTACATTGTATTTAAATTTTATCAATGGTATTTATAGTATTAGTAAGCAAGGCGTTAAACAAATACTGTATCAAAATAGGCCAATAAGTGCAACAGCTTTAGTATACACTAACGGTAAAGTATATATAAGCACCTTGGTAAATGGTTTACTAGTGCTTAGTAATGGTAAAATTATAAAAGAGCTTACTTTAAAAGATGGCCTAAGTTCTAATACAGTTATAAAATTAAGGTTGTGTAACAATAGGTTATGGCTACTTAATAGTGGCAATGTTCAAATACTAGATATTGCAACCGATAAGTTAATTAACAGCATCTTGTTGCCAGTACTTTTTGGTAGTTTTGTGTACGATGTTGCTGAAATAAACAACGAAGCCTTTTTAACTACTGTTGAGGGTATTTATAAGGTGCAGTTAAACAATAATACAGCCGATACTAGACCTATTAACTATTTGTATTCAGCTATTGCTAACCAAAAGGATACACTGCCATTAAATCCTGGGTTTGTAGCCAACGAAAAAACAAAAAGTATCGATTTTACAACTGTTGCGCTTTGGTACACCAATCCACAAAGTGTACGATTTAAGTACAGGCTACTTGGCAGCACAAACGGTGCATGGCAAACCGCACCAACCTCGCAGCGTACTTTTAGTTTTACAGGGCTTACACCAGGTAATTACGAGTTTCAAGCTATAGCAATAAATGGTGTAGGCGTAGCTGCAAGTACGCCCATTGCTTACGCATTTCGTATAAAAAAACCATGGTGGCAGCAGTGGTGGTTATATTTAATATTAGTAGCTGTAATAATAGATATTGTGTATTTAATAGTACAAGAGCGAATAGATGCTATTAAAAAGCGTAACGATATGCTTGTAGAAAAAATACAACTACAAAGCGAAGTACGTAACAGTATGCTTACGGCTATAAAAAGCCAAATGAATCCGCATTTTATATTTAATGCATTAAACACTATTCAAAGTTTTATTTATAGCAACGATAAATCTAGAGCAAATAGTTACCTAGGAAAATTTAGTAATCTAATACGTATTGTATTAGATAGTAGTAGCAAAAAAGCCATTTCGCTTACCGAAGAAGTAGAAACCTTGCAACTATATTTAGATTTAGAAGTAATGCGTTTTGAAAATACATTGCAAGCTAGCATACAGGTATCTAGTTTGTTAGATACAGATGGCATTTTTATACCACCAATGTTGATACAGCCGTTTGTAGAAAATGCAATTAAACATGGCTTGTTACACAAAATAAACAACAGGCACTTATTAATTACTTTTAAGCCTTCGGCAAACAACGAGGCATTAGAAATAGAAATCGATGATAATGGCATAGGTAGAGAAAGAAGCGCATTTTTAAATGCACAAAAAAATGGCGAACACAATAGCTTTGCTATTAAAGCGAATCAAACAAGAATTGATATTTTAAATCAACTTTCAAAAAATAAAATAATATTAGAAATTATTGACAAAAAAAATATTGATAATATTGCAAAAGGTACAACCGTAAAGCTATTTGTACCAAACGAGTTTTTAGTTTAATGGAAATAGATGCTGTGCTAGTGAAACAAAAACAAGTGCCTACAAAAAACAAAAATACTTACCACCAACAAACCTACCTTCATTGTACAAATGTTATCCCCCGTTTTAAAAGCCATCATCATTGAAGACGAACCAAAAGCTGCACAGCTTTTAGAATTAATGCTCATTGCTGTAAACCCTCAAACAGTAGTAGTAGATATTTGCTACGACCTGCCAAGTGGTGTACGCAGTATTAAAAAATTGAAGCCCGATATTATTTTCTTGGATATAGAAATGCCTGGTTACAGCGGCCTACGCTTACTAGAATTTTTTGATAAAGAAGAAGTAAACTTTGGTATTATTT
>JAAFHG010000647.1 GCA_013297585.1 Chitinophagales bacterium | reverse complement strand
CCTATTTTAAAAGATGTAAAGCAAGCCATTGGCGATACTGCCAGCATCATTAAAATTGATGTAGATAAAAATCCGCAAGCTGCACAAGCCTACCAAATTCAGGGTGTACCTACTTTAATACTATTTAAAAATGGTAAGCCCATGTGGCGACAAAGTGGTGTAGTACCTAAAAATAATCTTGTGAATATAATTCAACAACACATTTAATTCAACCCTTTATGAATTTTTTAAAACAACTCTTTGGTTTAGGTACAGATACAGACCTAACAGAACTAATTAATAATGGTGCCTTTTTAGTAGATGTAAGAACAGCAAGTGAATTTGCAAGTGGCAGTGTAAAAGGCGCCATTAATATTCCTTTAGATACCGTAAGCAATCAGCTTACTAAGTTTAAAAACAAGTCACACATTATTGTATTTTGCCAAAGCGGCATGCGTAGTAATCAAGCTGCATCTGTACTAAAGCAAAATGGCTTTACAAACGTTACCAATGGCGGCTCGTGGCGTAGTGTGAGTGTGTATGTAAAATAAATTTTTTTAATACCCCCTAAGTAAAAGTACCGCTGAATATTCGTTTATTCATGCGGTATTTTTTGTGCATTAATGCGACAAAATGTGTTTGCGTATCAGCTTTTTGAAAGTTACAAATGTTACCAACCACCCATTTTTAGGCCGATAGTTTTGCCCTAAATAAAAAAAGGTGATGAAACAGTTACAACATTCGATGACGCTGGCAGTTTTGGTAATAGCTTTAGCTAGCATTGCCACAATTTCCAAGGCACAAACAAACCAACTATTAACGCTAGAAGAAGCTAGTAGCAAGGCTTTAAGCAATAATAAAACAGTGCAATTGGCCAAGATGGATGAAACCATTGCTGCCAGTAATTACAAACAAACTGAAGCTATTTACTTACCACAAGTAGGCCTTAGCTATACGGCTTTTAGCACCAACAACCCATTAAATGCTTTTGGTTTTAAACTGCAACAAAAGAGTATTGCACAGAGCAATTTTAATCCCGATTTACTCAATCATCCTGGTGCGACGCCCGATTTTACTACTAAGTTAGAAGTACAACAACCATTAATAAATATGGATGCTGTGTACCTACGCAAAGGTGCTGCCAAGCAAATAGAAGTGTACCAATACAAAACCCAACGCACTAGCGAATACATCAGTTTTGAAGTGCAAAAAGCCTACTTACAATTGCAACTAGCTTACGATGCTGTAGCAGTAATAGAAGAAGCATTAACCACCACAAAAGCGGTTTACACATTAAGTAATAATTACTTTAAGCAAGGCCTCGTTCAACAATCAGATGTACTGAATGTGCAAGTGCAAGTAGCTAGCTTAGAAAACAATTTAGCCAAAACCAAAAGCAATATTGGCAATGCATCAGATTATTTAAGTGCCTTAATGGGGCAGCCTTTAGGTACAAATTATACGGTAACCAAAACGTTATTTACAGCCATTACAAAAGATAGTATTACTGGTACAAGAGCCGATTTTATGGCCATGCAAAAAGCCATTGATGCCAGCAACTTACTGATACAATCTAGCAAAATGAGCTACTTACCTAAACTGAATGCCTTTGGTAGTTATCAGTTGAACGATAGCAAAATGCTAGGCTTTGGTGCAGGTGCTTACTTGGTAGGTGCACAAGTATCGTGGCATTTTTTTCAGGGCAATAAAACCAAAAACACCATTGCTACGCAAACGCTAGAACGCAACAAACTTACTGCACAATTAGCACAGCAAAAAGAACAAAGCAATGTTGAGTTAAGCAAAGCCAAACGAGATATTGCCGATGCCCAAACAGAAATAACCCGCCAAAAAACTGCCATTGAACAAGCCACTGAAGCGCTACGCATTTTACAAAACCGCTACCAACAAGGCTTGGTAAATACTACGGATGTAATGGTGGCAACCACACAGTTATCGCAACAAAAATTTGGTTTGGCACAAGCCATATTCAATCAAAATTTAAGCAAAGCATATACCCAATTATTAACCAGTTCTACCACTAAATAATTCTAACTAACATGATATTTCAACATCAAAAACCAGCAGCAATTTTTCTAGGTATTAGCATCACCTTATTAACGGCTTGTTCTAGTAAAGAGAAGCCAACTACTGAGGCCAATAATGGCCCAGCAATTGCTGTAACCTTAGCCACGCCTACTGGCAATAATGGCAATACCATTAATATC
>JAAFHG010000319.1:3669-4671 GCA_013297585.1 Chitinophagales bacterium | reverse complement strand
TGAGCAAATTGGTAGGCGTAAAACTGTAGTTAAAACTGGTATAAAAACTGCCGCCATCCTGATATTTAAACAGTTGCTTTTCGGCCTCACTGTATTGATTAAATGTGTAGCCTGCACTTGCATTTACACGTAGTTTTTTGGTAAATGTGTAGCCACCCCAAATACTCGCTTCGTACTCTTGACGGTTGGCTATGTTTTGGTAGGTGAGTTGCGTTTTTCCTGCTTCTATCAATGTGCGAATTTGATAAAACACATTTTTTACGTTGTTGTACCCAAACGATGTATTGATGTAATATTTACCCTTGATTAAACTAACGTTCCAATCGAAATTATCGGCCAAAGAAGGAGCCAAATAAGGATTACCAAAACGAACATTGTAGGGATCGCTGTAATCGACATTCGGCGATCTCGAATACTTGCCCTGTAAACCAATGCAGTATTGAATGTGCGGTTAAATTCTTTACGTATGGTGATGTTGGGCAAAACGTTCCAATAGTTATTGCCTACATCTTTTGAGTTACCTTTAATAAAGTTAAAATCTGTTGTGGTATTTTCGGCTTGCGCACCAGCAATAATGCGTAGCGATTTGGTTACAATGTACGTAAACCCAAGCCTTACGGTAAAGATATTTTGATTGAATTTGAAATCGTTACTCAGCAATTCGTTGGGCACAAAACTACTATCCTGCTTACGGAAAAATTTGGTGTTGAGCGTGTTGTGATAACTACCAATTTGATACGTAGCACCTGTGCTTAAAAACAGCTTTCCTGAATCTAATGGCTTAT
Source organism: Chitinophagales bacterium (assembly GCA_013297585.1). GTDB lineage: Bacteria > Bacteroidota > Bacteroidia > Chitinophagales > Chitinophagaceae > Parasediminibacterium. Next base: position 3,886 of record JAAFHG010000319.1, on the reverse strand, counting down.
CGTAGCTAAGCCTTGCCTGTAATGTATTGTTGTAAGAATCGAAGTATTGAGACTGCGTAGAATCTACACCTGTAGGCTGATAAAAAGGATCTAAAAACTGTTGAAAATAGTCTTTACCATTATCGTTTTTACCAAGGCCACCAATAACCGCAAAGCGTAAAATTTCAGCAGGATTTTTTGCTTTATGTGTGTAGTTGAATGTAAGATTATGATTGTA
>JAAFHG010000319.1:0-3659 GCA_013297585.1 Chitinophagales bacterium | reverse complement strand
TATGGCACTAAAAAACGATTGATATTGGTGTATTGTGTGGTAGATAAGTTATCGAAAAAGTTGAGATTACCTTGATATACAAAATTTAACTGATTGAATTTATTGATTTCATAATCGAATTGCGAACGTAAGTTTGGCCTTAAATTTTTACTTTTCCAATTGGTTTCGGTGTTGAAATAATTGGTTGAATCGGCATATCTATTTTCACGTTTGGAGTAACTGTTACCGCTAATTTGACTACCAGAAATTCCTAAAATGTGGTTGGTAGAAAACTTCTGATTACGATAACTCGCATTTGCAGCCAAGCTACCTTCGCCTCTAGAACCTGCGCTAATAGTGATTTTGCCAGTAAGCCCTATTTTACCTTTTTTGGTTACAATATTAATTACACCACCTTGCTCTGTTGCATACTGTGCTGGTGGGTTAGTCATTAATTCTATTTTCTCAATACTGCTACCTGGCAAGCTTTCTAGCAAATCTTTCAGTTGATCGGCCGTTAAATCGGTTGGTTTATCATCAATTAATATTCTTGGTTCTTTACCTTTTAAAAGTATTCTACCGTTAGGATCGTTACTAATTAATGGCATATTCTTTAAAATTTCAGATGTTGACGAACCGTTACTTAAAGCACTTTCGCCCACGTTATAAGTAATTTTGCCATCTGTATTTTCTATCAATGGTTTTTCAGAATACACAATTATTTCATCAAGGTTAGATGATGTAGAAGGCTTCATTTTTACATCGCCTAAGTTAAAATCGTAACGCTCGCTGCGAATGTTGATACTATCTAAAATATTATTTGCAAAGCCCGAAGCACTAATAATAAGACGATAATAACCTTGGGGTAATTTTTCGAATTCAAAAGCACCATTTTTATCAGCAACCTGAATAACTTTCTTAGTGGTATCGGATTTGAGTAGCAACATTAAAGTAGCAAAAGGTACTGGCTTACCAGTTTGTGCATCTAGCACATTACCCATAACAAGCCCCAAATCTTTTTTAGAGCCGGTAAAAAGGGGATTGTTTAATTGTGCTATTGATTGAAATACGAATACTAAACAGAACAATACTGAAAAAACTTTGTTCATTGCACTTGCTTTGCTTAAAAATATATTAAATGGTTTTAGCTACCAATATATTTTTTTAAACGGTAAAAATACTATTTTTAGAGACGATAACACACCAAAACTAAAAACGAACATGCTTACACTGTATGGAATTCCTAACTGTAACACAGTAAAAAAAGCCATGATATGGCTAAAAAAAAACGAGATTGAATTTCAGTTTCACGATTACAAAAAGAAAGGCATTAATGAAACCAAGTTAAAAGAATGGATTGTACAAATTGGCTGGGAGAAATTAGTAAATAAACGTGGCACTACTTGGAAAGGATTAGATGAAACCTTACAAGCATCTATAATTAATGAGGCCACAGCTATACAATTAATGATAAGCAAAACAAGCGTTATAAAACGCCCTCTAATAGAACAAGATGAAAGAGTAGCAGCACTTGGCTACGACGAAAAAGAATACGAAAATGCATTTTATTAGTAAACAAAAGAGCCGTTGCGATTGCAACGGCTTTTTGTTATTTCAATAGCTCTTTTAGTTTTTGTTGTAAATCTTCGCCTCGCAAGTCTTTACCAATTATTTTGCCATCTGGCCCAATCAATATATTAGCAGGAATGCTTTGAATACCATACATCTTAGCAACAGCATTATTCCAATATTGTAAATCACTAACGTGAGACCAGGTTAACTTATCAGCATTAATAGCTTGTACCCAGTTGGCTTTTTGTTGATCTAAAGAGACACCTAATACAGTGAAATTTTTATCTTTAAATACCTCGTAAGCTGTTACTACGTTTGGGTTTTCGGCACGGCAAGGTCTGCACCAGCTAGCCCAAAAATCTACCAATACATATTTACCCTTAAATTGAGATAAACTTACTGGTTTACTAGCCGTGTCAGCCTGTGTAAAATCAACTGCCATAGAACCAACGGCGCCAATTTTACCAGTAGCTATCATACGTTCAAGCTCTTTGGCATACACAATATTCTTAGCTGAAGGCAACAAACTATTGTATCTTTCTTCTACCGCATTTACATCGCCATACAATTTGTTTAATTGAAACAATACAAATGAGCTTACCGCAGAACCAGATTTGGTTTTTAAATACGTATCAGTATAAACCATCAACTTATTACGGCTAGAATTAAAAACATTAATTAAGCTATCACGTTTTTTACCTTCTTTTTCAGCATTAATTACACCAGCCAATTTGCCCAGCTTTTCACTTAAAGGCGAGAAGCCTTTTACAAAACTGGTGTAATCTGCGTGCAATTGCGAACCTGTAACTGCGGCAGATTTCAACTTGGTGGCTTCGCCATTTACTACAATATTATCATTGTCTATAAATAGTTCTACACTTTCTTTATAGCCAATAAAACTCAATTGATATAAGTCGGCTGCATCTAATTTTCCAACCAAAGAAAACGTACCTTTTTTAGCATAATCCTGCGCTAAAGTATTACCTTGAGCAGTTTGTAAAAACACCAACGTACTATCTTTTAAGCCCTTGATAGTACCTTTTATACTGTACCCTTTTTGCGCAAATACCGATATTGGCAGTAGCAATGCAAACAATAATTTCTTCATTTTATTTCTTATGTCGTTTTTGTAAAACCTCTAAAACCTCTTGCAATTTATAACCTTTAGCCTTTAGCAACAGCAAATAATGGAACATTAAGTCTGCGGCTTCACCTAAAAATAACTCCTTGTTATCATCTTTCGCTTCTATCACCAATTCTACCGCTTCCTCACCTACTTTTTGAGCCACTTTATTAATGCCTTTACCAAGCATTTTAGCTGTATACGATTCATCGGCCGAAACCTTACTGCGTTGCTCAATTATTTGCTCTAAGTACAACAAAAAATCTTTCTGTTCATTCGTTTCGTTCCAGCAAGTATCTGCACCAGTGTGGCAAGTTGGTCCAATAGGATGCGCCTTTATCAACAGCGAATCTTTATCACAATCAACCGCAATACTTACCAAGTTTAAAAAGTGGCCACTTTGCTCGCCTTTAGTCCACAAGCGTTGTTTACTGCGGCTAAAAAATGTCACATGCTTGGTACTTTCAGTTACTGCCAAAGCCTCTTCACTCATAAAACCTAACATCAGCACCTTATCAGTCACCACATCTTGCACTATTGCAGGCACCAAACCGTCAGCATATTTCTTAAAATCAATTATCATAAATTACGAATTAAAGGCAATTGCACCAATTACACGAATTGAAGTAACTACACGAATTATTTTTTCTTTTTGGCAACCGTCTTTTGTACTACTATTCAGCATCGTTGCAAATTTATACTGAGTTAGCGAAGTACCTACTTGTACTGTTTATTCTTTCTTCGTCATTGCGAGGTACGAAGCAATCTAGCTTTTAGAATTAGGCTGCTTCGTGCCTCGCAGTGACGTTTATATTTTTTGCTTCCTCATAATCCAAAAAATCCTTCTAAATCTTGGTTCAGACTATAATCTCACATTAATCTCTTTCTCCTTCAAGTATCCCTTCAAGTCAGGTATTGCCACTTCTTTAAAGTGAAAAATACTCGCTGCCAACGCTGCATCTGCTTTACCAGTTGTAAATACATC
>JAAFHG010000077.1 GCA_013297585.1 Chitinophagales bacterium | reverse complement strand
CCTATCCATTTAGATATGTAAAGGACCATTTTTGGGATGATGTAAATTTTAACGATGATAGATTGTTGCGCACACCATTTTTTGAACCTAAGCTAGACAACTACTTTAAAAACTACGTATCGCCAGAACCTGATAGTGTGTACCCTGAAGTAAAGTATATGTTGTTGATGGCAAGAACGGGTAAAGAAATGTATCCATACTTGCTTACCAAGTTTACCAACAAATACATTAACCCAGAATTTATGGGTCAGGATAGGGTGTTCTTAAAAATATTTGAAGATTTTTATGCCAAAGGCGATACCACTTACCTAAACCCAGCAAGCCGCAAAACCATTATAGAAAGGGCTTACAGCCTAATGGCTAATCAAATAGGTGGCCAAGCACCGATACTAGACCTTACCGATACTTTGGGTAAAACAGTACCATTGTATGGCATCAATGCCAAGTTTACGTTTGTAGCATTTTGGGACCCAACTTGTGGCCACTGCAAAGAAGAAATTCCAAGAATAGATAGTATGTACAAAGCCAAATGGAAAGCACTTGGTGTAAAAGTGTATAGCGTAAATGTAAACGAGCCTAAAATGGTAGAGTTTAAACAGTTTTTAGCTGAAAAGAAAATTAGTAAAGACTGGACAGAAGTTTATCAAACCAAAGCAGCAAGAGATGCTGAACAAGCCGCTAATCAACCAAATTTTAGACAGTTGTACGATATGTACAAAACGCCTACTTTTTACTTGCTAGACGAGAAGAAACGCATCATTGCAAAGCAATTAAGCCTAGAACAATTTGATGATGTAATAGCTGCCAAACTGAAAAATAAATAAGAGACAACAAGTACCCAAACCTCGATTAACTGAAACATATGAAAGTACAATGGTTGTTGCTAGTGGCACTTACAAGTGGGCTAGTTGCTAATAGTCAAACCTTATTTACCTACGGAAAAAAGGCAGTAAGCAAGCAAGAGTTTGAGAAGGCTTTTAATAAAAATCCTACACCCGCTGTTGAGCGCAGTAAAGCCTTGGCTGAATACCTAAACTTGTACATTAACTACAAGCTAAAAGTACAAGCTGGCTACGATGAGAAATTGTATGAATCAGCGTCGTTTCAGTTAGAGAGTAACAACTTTAAGCAGCAAATAGCAGAGAACATTATTAAAGAAGAAGTAGGCATTAAAGCGCTTGTCAGCGAAGCATTTACCCGAAGCCAAAAAGATATACATACGGCGCATGTATTTATACCTACACCAGCTAATAGCGATACTGTAAAAGCCTTACAGCAAATAACAGAAGCGTACAAAGCTTTACAGTCAGGTGCAGATTTTGGTGAAGTTGCTGCCAAATATTCTACTGATGAAGGCACTAAAAAAGTGAAAGGTGACTTAGGATTTATTACGGTGTTTACATTGCAATATGCCATTGAGTCGCAGATTTATGCCTTACAAGTAGGGCAGTTTTTAAAACCTTATCGTAGCAAGTATGGCTACCATATTTTTAAAAATGTGAACGAAAGAGCAGCATTGGGTAAACGTAAAATTGCACAACTATTATTATCATTACCGCTAGAAGCTACCAATGCAGATAAACAAAAAGTAAGCAAGCTAGCAGACAGCGTGTACAATATGTTACAGCATGGCGAAACCTTTGAAGCAGCTACTGCAAAATATAGTAACGATACTAGAACCGCCAACAGTGGTGGTGTATTGCCAGAAATAAGTGTAGGCCAGTTTGATGCGAACTACGAAGCCAACATTTACGGTCTAAAAAAAGCAGGTGACATCAGCAAGCCATTTGAAACAAGCTATGGCTACCACATTGTAAAACTGCTAGACATATTGCCTGTGGGCAAAGATGTGAATGACCCTAATACCAATGCACAAGTAAAACAACAAGTAGAAAGCGATGCGAGGTTATTGTTGTATAAAAAAGCCAAGCTAGCTACTTGGATGCAATTGACTAAATACAAACCTGCAAGCTACAAGCAAGAAGCATTGTGGGTGTACACAGATAGTGCATTGGCCAATAAATCATTAAACAATTATCAAGGTATTACAGATAGCACTACGCTATTTTCATTTGCGAAGCAAACTATAAAAGTAGCCGCATGGCTACAATACTTGCGTAAAGAAGCCATAGCAAATAGAACATTGTATAGCAAAGCTTTGAACGATTTTATAGATGAAAGTTGTATGAATTATTATACAGCGCATTTGGTAGATTATAACGCAACTATGCAACAGCAAGTAAAAGAATTTGATGAAGCCAACTTGCTATTTGCAGCAATGGATACACATGTATGGGGCAAAGGTGGTACTGATATTGCAGGACTAAAAAGTTATTATAGCAAGCATGCAGAAAGGTACCAATGGTCTAGTGGTGTAAGTGCCTTGGTATTTACTTGTAAGAGTAAAGTATTGGCTACTGAAATAGCTGCCAAAGTGAAAGCATCACCTAAAAACTGGCGCACTATTGTAGCAGAATATGGTGTAAACTGTATGGCCGATAGTGGCAGATTTGAGCAAGCATCTATACCTGTAAAAGCTACAATAGAAAATAAAGTAGGCTTTTTATCTACACCAGAAGATACTAACAACGAAGACAATTACACATTTGTGTATGTAACGGCTGTGCATTCTAGCAAAGAACAACGCAGCTTTGAAGACGCAAAGGGTATGCTGATAAATGACTATCAAAACTACTTAGAGCAACAATGGTTGGCTAAGTTGAAGCAGCAATACCCTGTAACGGTTAATACAACAGTATTTAAAACTATTCACTAAACACTAGCAGCTATGGAAAATAGAAGCCTTCGCTATTTAAACATGTTGAATCCATTTGCTGCTGTACGAACCAAGGAGATATTGCAAATTAATCCTACGGTGATACCTCAACGTTTAGACAGTGCTGAGGTGAAGATTGCTGTGTATGCCTATAATGCTGAAACACTTGAGCAGCATCGCTTTGAGTCGGCAACAGCTTGTACAAATTTTACAGGTAATGGTACCATAAAATGGATAAATGTTGATGGTATTAATAAGGTTACAGTAGAGTCGATTGCTAAGATTTTTAACGTACATTACTTACTAGCAGAAGATATACAAAGTGTAGGCCTGCGACCAAAAATGGATGAGATAGATAACCATTTGTTTTGCCTATTGCACATGCTATATTTTAATAAAGAAACTGGTGCAGTAGAAACCGAGCAAATAAGTTTTGTACTAGGTAGCCATTACGTGATTTCGTTTCAAGAAGATGCAGAAAGAGATGTGTTTAATACATTGCGAGAAAGGCTGAAAGTGAACAATACCAAGCTAAGACAAAGTGGTGCAGACTATTTGTGCTATGCCTTAATAGACATGATTGTAGATAATTACTTTGTAGTAATGGAACAATTAGGCGATAGAATAGAGAATTTAGAGGAAGAAATCATTCGTAAACCTAGCCCTAGAAGTTTGGCGAAAATTAACCAACTACGCAAAGAAATTATTGTATTAAAAAGAAGCATTTCGCCTGTGCGAGAAGTAATTAATGGATTTATAAAAACCGATAGTGATTTGCTTGACGAAAATACGACCAAGTATTTTAAAGATATTTACGACCATGTAATGCAAGCAACAGACTTGGTAGAAAACTATCGCGACATGATGATAAACATGCAAGACTTATACATTAACCAAGTGAACTTGAAAATGAATGAGGTAATGAAAGTGATGACAATAGTAACTTGCTTGCTAGCGCCTGCAACTGTTATTGGTGGCATATTTGGGATGAACTTTGAAACGATACCTTATTTACACAATCGGTATGGATTTTTTATTGCAGTAGCAATAATGTTATTGATTCCCATGTGGATGCTTGGTGTGTTTAGAAGACGTGGCTGGTTTTAGATTTTCTAACACCTAGAGGTATAAGGTAAAAGTACGCATAGAGATAGTGGTTAAATATTTTATTTGCCTATGTTTCTATAAATTTCTGAAATTATAATTTGTAAAATATGTCCCGCTGATTTCGCTAATTTTCGCAGACAAAATAGCTTATAACACCAATGTTCTGCGTAAATCTGTGTTATCTGCGTGCAACATAATATCATGGTAATCATTTTTAGACCCTCTATGTGTTAAATCAAAAATAATTATGAATTTATACTTAGATAATCAATTGTTTATTGTTGGCGGCGCAACGTCTGGATTAGGTAAAGCCATTGCTACGGCTTTGGTAAATGAAGGTGCTACGGTATTAGCCATTGCAAGAAGTGCAGAACAGCTTCAATTATTACAAGAAAATTATCCCAATAATATAGAAACATTGGCGCTAGATATTACACAGCCAAGTGCTGTAGATAGTATTTTGAATGCCATAGGTAATAGGCAATTACATGGTGCTGTATTAAATGCTGGCGGCCCGCCTGCTAAAACTGTACTAGAAACAACCATGGAAGATTGGGATGCTGCATACAATAATATTTTACGTTGGAAAGTTGCACTAACAAAGGCTTTGGTGCCGTTGATGCAAGTGCATAATTATGGCAGATGCTTGTTTGTAGAAAGCTATTCGGTAAAGCAACCGGTAGAAAATTTAGTATTAAGTAATTCATTACGCTTGGCAGTTGTAGGCATGGTAAAAACACTAAGCTTAGAAGTAGCAGCACAAGGCATTACCTTAAATATACTAGCACCAGGATCGCACAATACACCTGCTATTAACCGTATTTACAAAAAGAAAAGCGAGCAAACGGGTATAGATGAAGCAACCGTAAAAGCTGCTGCTATTACACAAATACCAGTGCAGTTTTTGGGAGAGGCAGAAGATTTTGCAAGTATGGCTGTATGGTTGCTAAGCAAGCACAGTCGTTATATTACTGGGCAAACCATTAGTGTAGATGGCGGTGCTGTAAAAGGTACAATGGGGTAAGTTTGTGAAAATAGATCCGCTTTTTTGCTATATTATCTAAAAGTATTTGAAGTATAAATGGAAAAGGAATACGTTTAACATTAAATCTTAATCATGTTGACTGAAAATCGTGTTACAGAACTTTTGGTAATTTATCTAGGAAATAATAATTATTCCGAAATTAAAGCTCTCACGAGTACACAAAAAGGTGTTGATATTATAGCGATTAGCCCAAAAAAGAAAAAAATATTGATTGAAGTAAAAGGTGATACTAGTGCGAACGAAAACTCTAAAAGATTTGGTAAATTATTTACAAAAAATCAAATATGGAATCATGTTGGTGTAGCTATTTTAAAAACAATGTTAGATATGGGCAAACCTGTAAATAGCGAATTTGAATTTGCCCTTGCACTACCTTTTAGTCACAAAGACTTAATCCTAAAATTAGAATCCTCAATAAAAAAATTAGGTATCAAAGTATTTTTTGTATCAGAAGATACTATTGAAGTTTTTATTTAAATAAGAATTTCAATTAGTTTGATTTGAATGTAACATTCGTTATTATCTAACAAGTTGAGACGCTTACTTTTGCCACCTAAATGTACACAATGAATTCTGTTTTTGATACTACCAAACCTATTGCACTTGGTGCTGATCATGCTGGTTTTGAATATAAAGAAGCGATTAAAATTTGGCTTACTAATAAAGGCTTTACTGTAAAAGATTTTGGTACGCATTCACTTGAAAGTGTTGACTATCCTGATTTTGCCCACCCAACTGCAGCAAGTGTAGAAAGTGGTGAATGTGCTTTTGGTATTCTATTTTGCGGTAGTGCCAATGGTGTGGCTATTACTGCTAATAAACACCAACATATACGTGCTGGCTTGGCATGGCAAAATGATGTTGCTAAACTCATTCGTCAACATAACAATGCCAATATTGTATGCATACCTGCACGTTTTATTGCTTTAGCATTAGCTGAAGAAATCATTGAAAACTTTATGACTACTGAATTTATGGGTGGTAGACATGGCAGAAGAGTAGATAAAATTGCTTGTTAAGCATTCAATCGCCTTACATCTACCGATACGCGTAATTTGTGTGAGCCACTACTTAGTATGATGCCTTTTAGTGGTGTAATGTCAGAATAATCTCTGCCCCAACCAATCGTTACATGCTGGTCACCTGGTATTTGATTATTGGTTGGGTCAAAATCCATCCAACCTAAGTTTGGTATAAATACAGAGAACCAAGCGTGTGAGGCATCTACACCTACAAGCTTTTCTTTGCCCGGTGGAGGCAAAGTTTCTATGTAACCACTCACATATCTTGCTGGCAAGCCTATTGAGCGCAAGCAAGCAATGGCTAGGTGCGCAAAATCTTGACAAACACCTCTTTTAAGACGCATTACCTCGGTTACAGGCGTAGAAACAGTAGAGAAGTCAGGGTCGAATTTAAAATCTCTAAAAATGCGGTGCATTAAGTCTTTGGCAGCTTCAAATATGGGTTTGTTGGGTGAAAAAGATTGCAAGGCATACAACGTAATTTGCTCATCAATCGTCGTCATGCTTGTTTCAGGTATAAACTGCCGCGATTCTATATAATTAGGATTGGGCTCAAACAATTGCAATCTTGCTGCCTCCCATGCAATATTATCATACAAGTTAATGGCTGATGCAGGCTGAATTTGTTTTTCTATCTCATTAGTTACTGTAACAGATAATTTTTTGTGCTGATGCTGAATAGCAAAATACAGTACTTTGTTACCAAAAAAATCTTCATACTCGTTCATTACACCTGGTTCAGGACTAATGTTGATGACGGTTTTTTTGCGTAATTGTTTATCAGTATCTCTTGGTATTAGCATGGCAATATTGTGGCATAAGCTAATAGAGCCAGCGTAAGTATATTCAGTAGTATGTATGATTCTGTAAAGCATAAAAAGCACTTATTTATACATCAGCCGAAAATAGTTGTTTTTGCGACTGTGCATGTTTGAAATAAGTTTTAGAAATAGCATCAGGAATTAGCGCCAGTAAGTTATAAACCTTGTTTAAAAAATCGCTTAAATGTGTGTACTCAGATAAGTATTCATCTAGCTTAGATAAATGCCCATTATTGGCCAACTTTATAAGTGTGTGCGCTTCCAGAATTAAGCGTTCATGTTCTGCTAATTGATCTGTATTGCCAAACCTTGGTAGTTGTGTAAAATGCCCTTTAATCCTATCTAGTTGATGTATTAATGAACGTGGATTATTTACATCTAACAGTAACAATTCTAATACTAATGACAACTGAATTGGCACTCTAAATTTATAGCGATAGTTGGCCAAAGCTTCATTACTTTTTAATACCGCTTCTTGTAAGTTATAATCAACATCATCGTTAATATAACTAACCAAAGTAGCCCTTAACATGCGTATCAACAACAAACTTTGTTCAATTTTTCTACCTGTATCTAACATTATCCAACCCTGTTCTCTCGATATACTTTCTCTATTTAAACCAATAAAAGCAACTAATGAAGTGATAAGATTATCTAAAGCCGTCATCATTTTAAAATGCGTCAAATTAGCTCTAGAAGCAGTTGCCCAATCTTCTTCCATAGTACGTAAAACACGCCATGTATCGGTACTCCATTGGCCTCGTACAGCATATACAGCACGGCTAAATAATTGCAAATTATAGGCAAGACTGCAGTTGCGCCTATCATCAAACAATACACTTCTTAACTCGGCCCACACATCTTCTACTGGTACTTCTTCATCTACAAAACCAGGGTATGTAAATGTGAAATTGGTAAGTGCTTGCAGTAAAACTTTTTCTGTTTCTACATCATCATCATCTAAAATAGATTTGTGACTATCAGTAACAGATTGCATTACTGCACGTTGAAACCTTGCATTACCAAGAATACGTTCAGCATAGCGCCCTACCCAAAACAAGTTTTCGGCTGTATGGCTTGGTAATACACCACTAGATGCAGGTGTAATGGTTGTAAATAACTCTTTGCGATGGTGATGTGTATGATCTTTATTGGCCGAAATTATCCAAGTATCTTTACTAATACCGCCAAGCTGATTAGAAATTAGCATATTGTCTTTACGAGACGATGTTCTTGTAAGCCCACCCGACATAGCCGTATAAGTATCATTACTACTTACCAAAAAGCTTCTAAATAGGGCATTTCTAGGCTCAATTGTACCGTTTACTAAAGATGGTGTAGATGCAAAAACCACTTTTTCTTGCCCAACAAATAAGTGTGGATGTGTCTTAATATCTTGCTTTAGCTGATTAATTTTTTCTTTTGATAAAAGTGCAACATCTATTGAGTTGCTACCTGCTAAATTATTTCTGAATATTTTTTTAACAACCAGTTTTTCTATATTGGCTAATACATAATTCAACTCTTTTGGCTGGCCGCACCACCACGATGCGATAGTAGGTAAAATTAAATCCTCATTAAAATAGTAACGAGCAATGCCTTGTAAAAAAGGCATTAGACCTGGATTTTCTAATATGCTACTACCTAGTGGGTTGGCAATGCTTACATTGCCGCTACGTATCACTTGTAATAAGCCAGGTACACCTAGTTGCGAGTCGCTTTTAAGTTCCAGTGGGTCGCAGTAAATATCATCAACTCTACGTAAAATAACATCTACCTTTTCAAGCCCACCAATGGTTTTTAGCCATACATAATTATCTCTTACCATCAAGTCGTCGCCTTGTACCAACGTAAAACCCATGTAAGATGATAGGTACGAGTGTTCAAAATAGGTTTCGTTACTTGGCCCCGGTGTTAAAATAACCACCCTAGGGTTCTCATTATCATGTGGTGCAATGCTTTGTAGCGATTGTTGTAAATCGTTAAAATAAGATGATAGTTGTTTTACTTTTAGGTCGGTAAATAACTCAGGGTTAATACGACTCATAGCCGTTCTGTTTTCTAAGGCATAGCCATAGCCAGAAGGCGCTTGTGTTCTATCATTCAATACCCAAATATTGCCATTGGCGCTGCGTGCAAGGTCAGCAGAATATAAAATTAAACTATGCTTGCTTTGTGGTGGTATGCCTACGCATTGGCGTAAAAAACCATTGTGGTTGTATATCAATTCTGCTGGTAGCAAACCTTGCTTTACAAGCTGTCTTTCACCATAAATATCTTTTAAAATAAGGTCAAGCAAGTTGGCACGCTGCACCAAGCCTGGCTCTACTTTATTCCATTCTTCTTTACTTATAAGAAAAGGGATTAAATCTAAATTCCAAGGGCGGTTAAGGCCAGAAGGATCATCGTAAATATTATACGTAACGCCATTTTCTTTCAATAAGCGTAAAATATCTCGGCTTCTATCTTCAATTTCTGTTTGCCCCAGCTTATTTAACGAGTCGAAAAATGTAAGCCAAAAGGGGCGCAGATGCCCATCTTCACCCAATAATTCGTCATATGAATAATTGTTGGATAACAATTGCTGCGAGAGATAGTCTTTGGTTAGTTGTGTAATCATGTAAATAGCAATGCCTAAATGTATGTATTAAAGTTAATCAATCGGTTCTCCTTGCGTCAGCTCTTTTTTCAGTGCTTCCAATAATTGCTGTTCTGTGGGCAAGTATAGTTTATATTGGTTAGCAATTATTTGTTTATTATTTTCAGGTAGTGTAAATTTTACAACACTATCATTTTTATTGGCACAAAGTAAAATGCCAATAGATGGATTTTCATGTGGCAATTTCTCAATACGGTCGTAATAGTTCACATACATCTGCAATTGCCCAATATCTTGGTGTGTTAATTTTTGAGTCTTAATTTCAATAATTACAAAACACTGCAATAGGCGATTATAAAAAACAATATCTACGAAAAACTCATCCCCATCAATATGTATTCTTTTTTGCCTTGCTACAAACGAAAAACCATTGCCAATTTCTAATAAAAAATCTTGTAAGTGTGTAAGAATGGCCTGTTCTAAATCTTTTTCGTAGTAAGATGCTTCTCGTTTTAAACCCAAGAATTCTAGGTACATCGGGTCTTTAATAATTTCTTTAGCATCTGATGGTAGTTTCTCATTCTTGGCAACTGCTAGTACACTTTCTTTATCATTACTTAATAGTAGTCGTTCGTATAAGCTACTATCAATTTGCCGTTCTAATTGCCTAGATGTCCAATTGTTTTTTACACTTTCGGCTATGTAAAACGTTCTTATATCTTCATTATCAAGACTTATCAGCAGTTTGTATTGTGTCCAACTCAATTGTGTCCGCAGTGCGGACACAATTGGAAATGTTCTATAAAATTGGCGATACCAGTTCCAGTTCAGTTGACGATAGGAAAATCCGCTACCATATTCAGGTTGCAATTGTTCAGATAGAAATTTGATAAGATATTCGCCATATACTGCCCGTTCTTTGCCTTGCTGTTCTTCTTCAAAAATGCGTTTGCCAATATGCCAATACATTAATGCCCGTTCGCTATCAACTGCCCGTATTGCCTTTTCTTTTGCATTGGTAATAATGTTTTTTATATCTGGTAGTATGTTTTGGTTGATGAGCATATTATGTAAGCAGTAACAATTGAATGAACCAATGCGGGATAAAATTATAGGTTTACGCTTAAAACTAGGGTATAAAAAAGCCCCAAGAGTGAGGTGATGGGGAAACTCCTGTTGGCAAGGATGCCAAGATTGGCGAAAAATGGCTATCCTTACTTCTAAAACAATAATATTGCCATACAAAACAAAGTTCGTAATATTAGTATACCACCTTAGTTATTAGGCTTGATAGTAAATAGAAAACTCTCTCCTTTTTAAACAACAATTTTTTATTAACACCAAACTTTCATGCTATGAAATTACTGTACCGCTACACACTACTATTTGCTGTATTTATTTGCTTTACTACCTGTAAAAAAGATGACAATGGTGCATCTACCACCTTACCTGAAGCTACACAAGAAGGTAAAAATACAATGGGTATGAAGGTAAACGGGGAAGTTTGGACACCCTATTATACTTGCGGGGCATATTCCAATCCATGTGGTGCTGTTGAGTTTTCTTATGATCAATACCCAACAACACCATATTATATTAATGCACATTTTACAAAAGACATAAATAAAGATTTCTCTAGCTTAACAATAACCTCAGCGGGTGCAACTATATCAACTTTAGGAGATAAATATGACTCTTTGAATATTACATTTACTAATTACTCTACTCCTAATGCACCTTGGATTGATTACACAAAATCATATAAGCCTAAAGGAAATTTTACTATCACCAAAATTGATAGAATAAATAAAATATTCTCTGGCACATTTTCTTTTACACTTTATGGTAGTGGTGACAGTGTTGTAATTACGGATGGCAGGTTTGATTATAAATTTTACACATGCCTTTGTAACTAGTTTTTTTAACAATCCAAAATATAAAAGCTATGAAAAAATTTCTTGCAGCATCCTTGCTTTTACTCATCTCATGCAGTATATCTGCGCAATTAAGTGTTATCGATTCAGTTAATATTGGTAGAGAACGATGGCGAGATAGCCTGTTTAGAATTGATAAAAGCCTAATACCAACTGGTATTTTAACTGAATATTCTCTATT
>JAAFHG010000284.1 GCA_013297585.1 Chitinophagales bacterium | reverse complement strand
TAAATGAAGTAGTAGTAACTGCGCTAGGTATTAAAAAAGACAAGAAAAAGTTAGGATATGCCTTGCAAGAGATAAAAGGCGATGAACTAACTGTAGCTAGAGAAAGTAACGTTACCAACCAATTAGCAGGTAAAGTAGCTGGCGTTACTGTTGTAGGTAGTAATTCTGGTATAGGTGGTTCTGCAAGGGTATCTATAAGAGGTGAACGTTCTGTAGATTTAAATAAAAATCAACCTTTGTATGTAATAGATGGTGTACCAGTTAGTAACGCTATTGCTGGTGGTTCTGGTCGCGGCAATTTAGAAGTTGATTTTGGAAATGGTGCTGGTTTTATTAATCCAGATGATATTGAAAGTATATCAGTTTTAAAAGGGCCTGCTGCATCTGCATTGTATGGTTCAAGAGCAGCCAATGGCGTTATTTTGATAAAATC
Organism: Chitinophagales bacterium; assembly: GCA_013297585.1. Classification (GTDB taxonomy): domain Bacteria; phylum Bacteroidota; class Bacteroidia; order Chitinophagales; family Chitinophagaceae; genus Parasediminibacterium. The sequence goes on along the minus strand of JAAFHG010000284.1, from coordinate 5,080 downwards.
TAAAGCAGGAAAAGGTGGCAAAAAGGGCATTGGTGTAGAGGTAAATTCTAATATTACATTGGAAAATGCACTAAAGCTTCCTGAATATCAAAAAGTATATGGGCAAGGCAATGGTAATGGTGGCCCTTTTGCATTTGGTAATGGTGCTGGTGGGGGCTTAACAGATGGTACCGATGAAGGTTGGGGTCCTGCATTTAATGGTCAAAGCTATGCACAGTTTAATTCTCCACGCACCTTAAATGGTACAGTTATTCCATTTTTAGGTGGCGATTTAAACGCACCAGCCGGTAGCGTTATTACTGCAACACCATGGGTGGCTGATATAGATAACCTTAAAAACTTTTTACAAACCGGTACTACTTTTACCAATAACGTAGCGCTTACTGGTGCTAACGATAATGGTGATTACAGACTTAGTTTTACAAATCTTGATCAGAAAGGTATTGTACCTAATACTGATTTAATGCGTAATACAATCTCACTTTCTGGTAGTTATAACTTTAATAAAAAGTTTTCTGCACGCTCATTTGTAAGCTATATCAGCAGCAAAAGTGGTAATAGACCTTCTATTAGCTATGGCACAGAGAATATTATGTATTTGTTTAATTGTTGGTTGCCTGCTTCTGTTAATGTTAGCGACATGAAACGTTTATGGATGCCTGGTGAAGAAGGTAAACGTCAGTTTAGCTGGAACTATAATTACCACGATAATCCTTACATAACTGTAATGGAAAATACTAATGGTCAAGTTTACGACCGTTTAATTGGTAATATTTTATTGAAATACGATTTTACTGATTGGTTAAACTTACAATTACGTACTGCAACAGACTGGAGCAACGAACGTAGAGAATACCGCCGTGCTTTTAGTACACAACGTTTTCCTTTTGGTGAATATAGAGAGGTGAAAATTGTAAACGAAGAGCGTAACACAGATTTCTTATTATCTGCCAATAAAAAAATTAATACTGACTTTTCATTTACTGCAAACTTTGGTGGTAACCAAATGCGCCAAACATCAAGATCGGTTGAAGATGTTGCTGGGCAGTTAAACATACCAAATATTTACAGCCTTAACAATAGTCGTATTGCATTGGTGGTAGAGCAAAATAATGTTGGTAAAAGAATTAATAGCTTGTATGGTGCAGCAGGTATTTCTTATAAAAACAAAATATTTTTAGATGTTACTGGTAGAAACGATTGGAGCAGCGCTTTAACCTTACCAGAAAACTTAAAAGCTTTTGGTGTTGAAGATAATTCTTACTTCTACTCATCTGTAGCGGTAAGTGCTGTAGTAAGCGAAATGATACAGCTTCCTAAAGTTATCAGCTTTGCTAAAGTGCGTGGTAGTTTTGCGCAAGTAGGTAACGATACAGATCCTTTTACCTATACCCAAACATATAGCCGTAGCGATCCATTTGGCGCAGCCCAAGTATATGGCGAAACTAGCCGTTTAAGTAACCTAAACCTTAAGCCAGAAATTAGTAGTGCTTTTGAATTTGGTGTAGATGTTCGTTTCTTAAAAAATAGAATTGGTTTAGATGTAACTTATTACCAAAGCAATACAAAAAATCAAATTCTTAATATTCCATTATCGGGCACTTCTGGTTACGATAGCAGAGTGATTAATGCTGGTTTAATTAAAAACTATGGTATTGAAGCGATTTTAAATATTAACGGTATTAAAACAAGAAATTTTACTTGGAATACCGACATCAACTTCTCAACTAATAGAAGTAAAGTAATAGAACTTAGCGATGGATTAACCAACTATGTAATGGCAAATCGTAGGGTTACTATTGAGGCAAGAGTTGGCGAAAGAATGGGTGATATGTATGGTATTGGTTTTGCAAGAGTACAAAATACAGATGCTACTGCACCGTATTACGATGCAAAGGGTGAGTTTGTTGGTCAAATGGTTTACGATGCTAATGGTCGTCCTATTCGCACTACCAACCGTATTAAATTGGGTAACTACAATCCTGATTGGTTGATGGGTATTAGTAATAAATTCTCTTATAAAAACATCAGTTTTAGCTTCTTATTTGACATCCGTTCTGGTGGTAAATTATACTCTGAAACACAAACTGTAGGTAGAGAAGGTGGTATCATTATAGAAACATTAGAAGGCCGTGCTAGTGGATACGATTTAACGCAAGCTGGTAATGGCGTCATTGGTCAAGGTGTTGTAGTGTCAGGTACTGGTTTTGCAACAAACACTAAAAAGGTAACCGCACGTGAGTGGCACACTGCTTATACTGGTGGTCGTGGTATTGCTGAAGGTGTTATGTACGATGCATCTTTTGTAAAATTGCGTGAGCTACAAATTGGCTTCAATTTCCCTGCTAAGCTGTTGGCTAAAAGTCCTTTCACAATGGCTACTATATCTTTTGTAGGTCGTAACTTATGGCTAAAAGATAATGTACCACACGTAGATCCAGAAAATATGTCTTACAGTGGCGGTACTGCTTTACCAGGTATCGAAAACATGGCTATTCCTTCTACTCGTAGCCTTGGTGTAAACCTAAGTTTAAAATTCTAGTACTATTTATTAAAACTATTATTATGAAATTGATGAAAATATCAACCGCATGTTTAGGCATCGCCTTACTGTTTGGTTGTACTAAAAACTTCAGAGAAGTTAATACAAATTATAACAATCCTACGGGCGTTACGCCAGATTTATTGTTAAGCGGCGTTATTCGTAACATGATGAACCAACAAGTGTCTGATGCTTGGGGTATTGGAAATTTGGTAGCGCAGTATCACGCCAAAATTCAATTTGTAAATGAGGATCGTTACTTATGGAACGAGCAAAACGGTGTTTGGAATGCCGTTTACAGTAACAATAGAAATTTGCAAAACATATTTGTAGCTACACAAAGCGATGCTAAAAGCCCATACATTGGTGTTGGTCTTATTTTAAAATCGTGGATGTTTTCATTGGCTACTGATGCTTATGGTGATGTGCCTTATACAGAAGCTGGTAAAGCTAAAACTGATGGTGTTTATACACCTGTGTATGATAGTCAAGAAGCTATTTACACAGGCATATTAGCCGATTTGAAAAAAGCTAATGAACAATTGGCTACCGCTAGTACGGGTTTAAATGGTGACATCTTATTTGGTGGTGGTGCCGCTTCTATTGTAAAATGGAGAAAACTAGCCAACTCGTTACGCTTACGTTTATTAATGAGACTATCTGCTAAGAAAAACGTTAGTGCAGACATGCAAGCTATTTTAAGTGATCCTATCAATAACCCAATATTTACTAGTAATGCAGACAATGCAGAGCTAAAATATTTGGCTGCTGCACCTAACCAATGGCCATTATATGGTTCAAGAGTTGGATCTTTTGATGAAATTAGAGTAAGTAAAACACTAAGCGATCGTTTAACAGCATTGGGCGATACACGTTTAAATGTTTTTGGTCGTCCTTCTCAATCATCTGTAACTGCGGGTACACCAAAAGTTGAAGGTATTCCAAATGGTTTAGGCGACGTTGCGGCTTTAAACTTTAACGGTGGCCCACAAGGCGTATCAAGGGTTGGTTATACGTTTGCATGTTTGGTTTGTAACGATCCAGGTCAAGCTGTGCCAGATCCAGCGGCACCTCGTGCTATCTTGATGAATTATTCTGAGCTACAATTTATACTAGCAGAAGCTCGTGAAAAAGGGTTGATTATTACAGGTAATGCCGATGCATATTATGCAAATGGTATTACAGCAAACTTCGATTATTGGAAAGCTTTAGTACCTACACAATACAATGTTAATGTAACAATGCCAGCAGGTTATTTAACACAAACACAGGTTGCTTACACTGGTACACAAGCCGAAAAGCTTGCAAAAATTGCATTGCAAAAGTGGGTGTCATTATATTTTAATGGTTTAGAAGCTTGGTTCGATTGGCGCAGAACTGGCATGCCAGCTATTGTGCCAGGCGCTGCTAACCTTAATGCTAATAAAGTACCAGTACGTTACATCTATCCTTTAAGTGAACAATCTTTAAATGGTACCAACCGCCAAAAAGCAGTAGCTGCACAAGGTGGTACAGACGATTTAAACACCAAAATGTGGTTACTAAAATAAAATCAGTAATAGTTTATTAATACTTAAGTAAGGCGAAATCTAGTATTTCGCCTTATTTTTCATTTTTACAAAATACACCTGTTATGGCTTATTTAAAACTAACAATACCGCTACTTTTAATAACTGCAACGGCTATTGCACAGCCTAAAAAACTAACTGTATTGCAAGTGCCTAGCAAGCAACAGTCTTCTAAAATAGATGAAAAAGGAACGTCCATTTTACCAAGTGGAAGGTTTGTAACGCCTGCTGGTGAAATGATTCGTATTTCGCACGATCCATTTGGTATGGCTATTTCACCCGATGGGAAAAAAGCGGTAACCCTTCACAATGGTGTGTTTACTATTATTGATATTGCCACCATGCAAGACACACGTGTACCTAGCTACAATAAGCAATTAACATCTCAGTTGGCGCATCAGCCATTGGCTGCAAGCCCATTTGCTAACGATTCAGTTCTTGCAAAAAAAATCATTCCTTCACCTATACCAGAAGGTTCTTTCTTAGGCGTGGCCTTTGCGCCAGATTCTAAAACAGTGTATTTAAGTGGTGGTGATAATGGGGCGGTAATAGTGTACGATATTGAACATTTTAAACGTATAGATTCTATTAGCCTAAATGGTAAAGTAGGTGCAATAGATTATGAAGACAGTTTTACATCAGATTTATTATTAAACAACAATGAATTATTGATTTTAGACCGAGGTAATTTTCGCCTAGTACGCTACAATCTTACCGATAAAAAAATAACCGCTTCTATACCTGCTGGCCGTCAGCCATTTGGCTTGGCCGTTAGTGCAGATAAAACCATGGCTTTTGTAGCCAATGTGGGTACTTACGCGTATCCTTTGGTAAAAGGTGCTAACAAAACCAATTACGATTCATTAATGATTCCTTACCATCCTTACGGCGATAACACTAAGGAATCAAGAGAGGGAACAATAGTTGAAGGCAGAGAAATTCCTGGTGTGGGTAGCACAAATGCACCCGA
>JAAFHG010000700.1 GCA_013297585.1 Chitinophagales bacterium | reverse complement strand
AACTTAGATTTAGATTCGGATAACGATGGTATAAACGATGTTACTGAAAACAATCCAAACATAGATGCCAATGGAGATGGAATTGTGGATGGAGCCGATGCCGACGGTGATGGTATAAAAGATTTAGCCGATGGAAATGTTGGAAACTATGGCGATACTGGCCCTGATGTTATTGTAGATACTGATGGCGATGGCAACCCTAACCTTACCGATTTAGATTCAGATGGGGATGGAATAAACGATGTAACTGAATCCGGTAACGGAGGCTTAGATGGAAATGGTGATGGAACCATTGATGGTTCGGATTCTGACGGAGATGGTATTAAAGATCCTGTAGATACAAATCCAAATGGCGGTTCAGGTAGTTTTGGCGAAAATCCAAATCCCACTCCGTTAACAGATAGTGATGGGGATGGAACTCCTAACTATTCCGATATTGACTCTGATGGCGATGGTATTACCGATGGTCAAGGCCCAGAAAACTATACCGAAGATTGTGATAACGATGGTATTCCTAATATTTTAGACAAAGACCCTTGTAACATTGAAGTGCCACAAGTATTTACTCCGAATGGTGATGGTTTAAACGACGAACTAAAAATAAATGGAATTAACTCCTTCCCTGAAGCCGAATTGCAAATACTTAACCGTTGGGGTAATTTGGTTTACAAAGCCAAAGGTGATGAAATAAACAACAAGCCGTGGAATGGTAAAAACACGCAAGGAGTTTATGTTGGCGGAGATGATTTACCAGTAGGCACCTACTTTTATATATTAGAACCTAAAAAAGAAGGATTTAAAACGGCTAAAGGCTACATATACTTACAACGTTAATTACATATTCATAAACCATACTAAAAACGGGGTTGCCAGTAAATCCCTCAATAATAAAAAAAATGAATACGATAAAACAAATACTAATAGGTACTGCAACACTAGCTTTGGTTAGTAACGTTGTAGCACAACAAGACCCAATGTACACACATTACATGTACAATACGCTTGCTGTAAATCCAGCTTATGCTGGCACACGCGATGCACTTACCCTAACAGGTTTGGGCAGAAAACAATGGGTTGGCTTTGATGGTGCGCCAACGTCCATTACTGGTACAGCTCATATGCCAATTGGCGAAAAAATAGGCGTTGGTTTATCTTTTATTAACGATCAAATTGGCCCATTAAAAAACAATCAAATCTATGCTGATGTGGCGTATCATTTAAAACTTAACACCAAATCAAAACTATCTTTTGGTATAAAAGGCGGTATAAATTTATGGAGTGCTAATCTTGGTAATCTAAAAACTGGAAATACAGCTACCGATTTATCATTATACAGTTACAATGTATCAAACAATTTAACGCCCAATCTTGGAACGGGTCTATACTATCACCGTGAGCGATTTTATTTAGGCGTTTCGGTACCAAAATTATTACAAAATAAAGTAGGTACAAAAGAGTTGGTAGATCCTGCGGGTAACAAACTAGGCAGTACCAATCTTATAACAGAGCAATTTCACTGGTTTACCATTATCGGCACAGTATTTAAACTATCAGAAAACCTAAAATTAAAGCCTACGGCATTAGTAAAAATCACGCCTAAATCGCCCATTCAGGCTGATTTTACTGGTACATTTATTTTTGCTGATAAATTTAATCTTGGCGCTATGTACAGAACGGCTGATGCTGCTGGTGTTTTATTGGGGGTTGATTTAACGCCGCAATTTTATGTAGGCTATTCGTTTGATTGGTCGTTTACCAATAATACCGCAAGATATAATAATGGTAGCCATGAAATAATGTTGCGTTACGATTTAATATTTAACAACAAGGCAAAAATTAAATCACCGCGTTATTTCTAATATATACATTTAAAAAATACAACAACATGAAAATACAACTAATAGCACTTGCTTTTTGTTTTGCATTTTTAAGCACGGCAGTTGCACAAACATCTCTAAAAAAAGCCGATAAAAATTTTAGTTCCTTTGATTATGATGACGCAATAAAACGTTACGAAAAAATACCAAAC
>JAAFHG010000270.1 GCA_013297585.1 Chitinophagales bacterium | reverse complement strand
ACGCTAAAACCAAGCCCAGTATCTATTAGGTAAATATCATTATCGGTAACAATAGCAAATGGTTGAACCTCTACGAGCAAGCTACCAATAGGGCGCTGCTGCAAATCATCTGCCTCTAAATTAAATGGAACAAAAATTTTGGTTTTATCTATCGTAAACGAGCCTTCTGAAAGGGGTATTATTTTCATGCCCCCAGCCCCTAAAGGGGTGTTATTATATAGAGTCTTATCTATTATACTCATAAATTGAATTTTATTAATCTAGTCATTATTTTATTCCCCTTTAGGGGTTAGGGGCACTTCCTTTATCGCAACACCATCTGCCTATCAGCATCCAATCTTATCATAATGAAAATAAGAATGGTAAAGTCTACTAGCGACAAACCACCATAGCTGATTAATGGCAATGGAATGCCAATTACAGGACACAAACCTACCGTCATGCACACATTTACCACAATATGAAAAAAGATGATGCTAGCCACACTGTAAGCATATACACGGCTAAAAGTGCTTCGCTGACGCTCTGCAATGGTAATAATACGAAACAGTAAGAACAAGTATATACCTAAAAATGCCACACAGCCACTTAAACCAAAAGCTTCGCCAAGGCTCGTGAATATAAAGTCAGTGCCTTGTTCGGGTACATATTTACCCCTTGTTTGCGTGCCTTTTAAAAAACCCTTACCTGTTAAACCACCCGAACCAATGGCTATTTTACTTTGACGCACATTGTAATCATCAGGTTTTTTGGCAGCTTTTTCTTTATCGTTAGCACGTTTTTTATTGCTGCGGTTTTGGCTACAATCGTACTCTTTACCCACCATGCTATAAATACGGGTACTTTGGTAGCATTGAAATACATTGTTAAAAATATAAGGCACGGCAAAGCGCTGAATACCTACGCAGATTACCCAAATACCAATAATAGCAACAAGTAGGTTTTTGCTGCGCTTTATTTGCTTGCGCAAAACGTAAATGATGATGCCTGCAATGACTGTAAGTGCAATGGCCAACACATTAGGGTTAAGTAACAAGGTTGCCACTACCAATACACCAAAAGAGAAACCAATAATTAACAATGCAGGTGGTAAACCTTCACGGTACATCACAATAAAGAAAGAGAAATATACCAAGGCTACACCTGTTTCGTTTTGCCCAATGGCTAAAACGGCTGGCACTAAAGCAATAGCTGCGGCTATTAACTGCGATTTTAGTTTGGTAAAATCGGTTTCTTGCCTTGCCAAAAATTTGGCTAATGCTAGTGCGGCAAATATTTTACAAAGTTCAGCAGGCTGTAAGTTGAAACCACCACCTATCGGTATCCAACTTCTAGAGCCTTTAATATCTTTACCAATAACAAATGTGGCGAGCATTAACACAATGCCAAATGCATAAAATAAATTAGCAAAAGCGGTAAACAACTTACTATCTGATAATAAAATAAACGTAGCTATCACAAGTGAGAGGCAAAAGAAAAAAAACTGCTTGCTGTAGTTGGTTTTACCACCTAAAAAGGTTGACAATACATCTACACCTGGCTTGTACTCAACCATAAAAATGCACAGAATACCAATGGCCACTAGCAAAGCATATAGCCAAACTATCACCCAATCTATGCCTTTAGAAACTTCTGTATTGTAATTAGTAGCCATTCTGGGTTAAGCCTTTGCGTTTTTCTTTAAAAAATTTTTGCGTTCGTCGGTTAAAATAGCAGCACTAGTGGTTAACACTTTTTTATTGTTATTAGCCGGCTTTGGTGCTATTGGTCGTGGCTTAGGATTGTTAATTAATGTATCATCAAATGCATCTTCTTCAAGCGTATCCAAAGCTTCTTTTTCTCTTTCAAGTTCTAGTAAGCGGGCTTCTCTAGCTTGCTTAATAGAATCCATGATGGCTATTTGCTTTCGCATTTTTGCAGGAATAAGATTTTTATTTTCAAATTCTTTAAGCATTGCCTGTCTTTCATTTCCTCGTATTGTATCTTTTAAATATTTCTCTACCATTAAACTAGCAATAGGTGCTGCTGCCCAAGCACCTTGCCCTGCGTTTTCACATATTACGGCAATGGCAATTTGGGGATTTTGCTTTGGGGCAAAAGCACCAAAAAAGGAATGATCTTGTTGCTTTACACCATGATCATAATTTTCTACTGTTCCTGTTTTGCCGCACATAACAATATCAGGAATTCTAGAACGCACACCTGTACCATAATCTACAACAGCTTGCATACCATTTTGTACAGCTAAAAATGCTGATTCTGGAATTCTTTTATCTGAAAAATGCTTTATTTTAAAGTTATCTAATAAATTAAATTCGTCACCATTTTCTATCGAATCTATAATATGTGGTGTGTAGTACCAACCTTTATTAGCAATAATTGCCATTACATTTGCCAGTTGCAACATCGTGGTTTCTACCTCGCCTTGCCCAATTGCATTTGATATAAGGTTACAAGCGTAAAATTTTCCACCATTCTTCTTTTTATAAAATGATGATGTTGGTAGGTTGCCTCTTTTTTCTGAGGGTACATCAATGCCTAATTTTTGCCCCATACCAAAAGATGTAACGTATTTATTAAATACGGTTAATCCGCTATCTGGACCACCGTATTTTGGCTGCTCTAATAATTTTTTAAAAACTGTTGAAAAATAGGTGTTATCGCTATGAGCTACTGCATCTATAAAATTAAACGTACCCTTATCTAAACATTTTGGCTTACCTGTACCACAGCCAGGAAAGTAACCACTACATGAAATTGTTGTTTGCTCATTAATTACACCTTCGGTAAGGCCAATGATACCTGAAACTGTTTTAAAAGTAGATCCAGGTGAATATTTAGTACCAACAGCACGGTTGTTAAAAGGCAAGCGAGGGTCTAGCAACATTTCGTTAATGTGCTTTTTACGTTGGTTACCTGTTAAATAATTAGGATCGTACGTTGGTGCACTTATCATGCATAAAATGCCGCCTGTTCTTGGGTCTATGGCTACAATGCTACCTACTTTATTGGTCATTAATTTCTCACCAAGTTTTTGTAGTTCTACATCAATACTCGAATACAAGTTTTTACCTGCAACAGCCGTTGTATCAAATTCACCTTTTTCAAATGGGCCTTGTATGCGGCCTTTGTTATCACGAATAAAACGCTTTACACCACGCTTACCCATCAGTACTTTTTCGTAACTGCGTTCTAGCCCAGTAAGGCCCACGTAGTCACCACTCTCGTAGCCTTCATCTTTATGTCTGCGTAAAAAAGCTGTATCAACTTCAGATGTATAACCAAGTACAGCAGCACCAGTATTGTAAGGGTAGGTACGTACAGAGCGATCACTTAATATAAAGCCTGGAAACTTGTACATATTTTCGTATAACTTGGCATACATTTCTGGTGTAAGTAATGGTTCAAATACGCTTGGTCGTACGCTACCATTTTTAAAAATAAGGTCTTTCATCCGCTTACGGTAAGCAGCAGTATCTATATTCAGTAAGTTGCAAATACCCAATGTATCGGTGCCTTTGGTTTCGTTAGGCGTTACTACTAGGTCATAGGTAATGGTATTTTCAAGAATCGCTCTGCGTTTTCTATCGAAAATTATACCTCTATCTGGGTAAATAATACGCCTGTAAATGGCATTGTTATCAGCCTCTATTTTATACTTTTTAGAAAGCACTTGTAGGTTTACTAGCTGCCCGATAATGATAATGAAAATAATACCAAAAATAATTTTGATAACGCCACTGCGACTTTGATTAAATACCGACATATATAGTTGAGTAAAATGTTAGATGTAGCTTCGAAGAAGTAACTGTAAAATTGCTGATTTGTTGTGTAAGCCACAAGAAAAATTTGAGGAAAAAAGCAAGATTAATGAAAACGTAAAATATAGTAGGTTTTAGAAGCTTAAATAAGCGTTAGTAAGGCATATTATTTCTATGGCTAAACAAGAAATTAGCTTGCATAGCAAGCCCATTTTGTAGCGCAAAAAGTGCCAAGTCTTTGATACTTCTTAGCCCTAACTTTTTTGCTAAACGGTTGTACATCTGTTGTGCAGTGGCTTCTTCTACATGCATTAGATCGCCTATTTCTTTATATACTAACGATGTACTTGCTAATGCTATAAATAATCGTTCTCGTTTTGTAAGTTTAAAATCTATTTCAAAGGGTTTATTCCAAAAACTTTGCTTATCGTGTATTACTTTTTCAAAAAGGGTTTCGTTAATTTTAAGTCTTAAATTACTGTCTAAATAGTGGCTGCCTTTTGCTACATGTTCTATTGCTGCGGGTAATTCTTGTTCTGCAAAAGGCTTCATTACAAAACCGTCTACACCACACAAAAAGCAATTGCGCACCATTTCGTAATCATTATAGGTAGTGTATGCAATTATTTTTGGTTGCACATCCATCAATTTAGTAACGTAAGTGGTAGCGCATCCATCCATTGGTCGCATACCTATATCCATTAATACTACGTCTATTTTCTGCCTCTCTTTTTGCAGTTTCAATAAAAAATCGTGGCCATCAGTAGCAGTAAATAAAATATTTATATGAGGGTGCTTACTTAAATACTCAATGGTGCGTTTTATACACCTAATATCATCATCAACTATTACAACCGTCATACGAGTTTATTATAGAAGGTAAAAATATGTATAAACAAACACTACAACAAGTGTAAGTAGTAAATTGTAGGGTTTTCATATGCTTTGTGAATGAAAACATTGCTCTTATTTTACACTTGAGAATAATTTCTCACTTTGGTGGCCACCAAAAAAACTATTAACTAAAATTTTAAAACAAACAAATTATGCAAAATTTAAAACTGCTAATGCTTGCAGTACTTGTTGTAATTTTTGGCATTGGATGTAAAAAAGATGCTACTGAAAATTTTGAACAAAGTACTATTTCTGTAAATCCTTCAAAAGTGTTTAAAGTACCAAGTACACCTAAGGAAAAACTATTGGTGAAAAACTTGCAAAGCGTAACCGATGTATTTAAGGTTCTTTATCAAGAAAAATCGAACTTAAAGTTGGTGAATGCGGCTATTTTTTCAAAGGCTTATACAGATGAATCTGTACTGCTTAAGGATCTAATCTATCCAGAAAATAGTTGGTTAAGCCAAAACTCGAAGTTTAAGGGATTTAGCCAAAAATTGAATGTTAGTTTAAAGCAATTTGCAACGAATTTTTGGAACGAAGTTTACAAGCAAAATAGTAACGACTTAATCATGTTTTTGAACAACCTTAAACCTAAATCGTCCTTACTAGCTGCAAACTCTGAAAATACCGTAAACACTTATGATGAAAATGGTGGAAATGGTGAGCAAGTATCTATTTACTTCCCTTACAGCGAAGAATTTTTACCAGTTGATGGTGGTGGTAATTATGCACCAATAACAAGTATAACTACTGCAACAGCAGATGCCGATGAGGGTATAGGTAACTTGCCATATTACCAAAATGGTGTTTTTCAGTATTACGTGCCAGTACTAATAAATGATGACTACGCTGAAAACAATCCGACACATATTGTTGGTGTAAATGGTATTGAAGTTGAATATGAATCATTGACACCTCTAGACGCAATTCCACCGCCCGCTACAAATCCATCAACAACAACAAATATTTACAGAGTTTTTCACGGTTCTTCAACATTAAAAAAGCAGTATGATAGATTAATAAGCTTTTCAGGCAATGGTGGCGGCTCTGAAATAAAAGTTTGTAGAATTAGTGGTTATCTTGAAT
>JAAFHG010000222.1 GCA_013297585.1 Chitinophagales bacterium | reverse complement strand
AGTTTACTGCGTTCTATCCGTGGGTCTGTCAAACTCGAAAAAAAGATAGCATAGACGTTTTCTATCTAAAACGATCTTTTAGGATTAACAAGTATTGAAAAAATAAATTTAGATGCGTTTGCCCTGGTTTGTTTTCTTTATTATCATTAAATAAGTAGGAAAATGGTCGCTATAGCCGCCACGGTACGACATGCCATCCCATGTACGCATTGGGTAGCCTTTATATCTACCAACGTTCTCTACCAAAAATTCTTTATTAAAAATATATTGTTTATAAAAGCTATAGCCGCTTTGGTCTTTATTTAACCAAGGGTAAGTAATCATAATTTGGTCAAACAAGCTCCACGCATCTTGATAGCCTAAAGTGCCGATTCCTTTTTTATACAAGCTCGTCCAAGGGTTAAAAATACCTCCTTGTTTTACATCTTCAATTTTCCCCTTAGCATTTAATACTTTAGCAATGCTTGGGCTAACAGGGTCGTCGTTTAAGTCGCCCATAATTACAAATTTTGCATTAGGCTCTGTTTCTGCTACTTTAGCCATTTGTGCCTTACAAACTGCTGCTGCTGCTGCACGGCCTGGTGCACTTCTTTCTTCGCCACCTACACGGCTAGGCCAGTGATTAACTAACACATGAATTATTTCGCCATCAAAATTGCCTTTTACCCACAACACATCTCTTGTATAATAAGCATCTTTACTACCACTTGGTAGTGCTACATACAATGCTTTACTCTCTAGTGGGGTAAAGTATTTAGGATTGTACAATAGGGCAACGTCTAGACCTCTAAAATCTTTACTATCGTAGTGTACAATTTTATAGTTACGAGATTTTATGGATGACTGACGCACCAAATCGGTTAATACTGTATCATTCTCTATTTCAGCAACACCTAAAATAGCTGGTCCATCTGGGCTCACATCGGTACCCATTTGTGCTATAACAGAAGCCAACTTGTCTATTTTATTCCAATAAATTTTACTATTATAATTTCTAGGCCCTTGTGGTGTAAATTCATCATCGTTTACTTTAGGATTGTCTATAGTATCGTAAAGATTTTCAAGGTTATAAAATCCTACAATAGCTACTTTGTAACTTACTTTTTGCTGAGAAAATGTAAGTAGAGGTGATAAAATTAATAAAAATATAATTTTCTTCATGTGATCTATTGAACTGTAAAAATACAATTGTGGTACTAAAAAATGCAAAATTTGTAGTATTATCATTGCATTACTAAAATAAAGATTGATATTCTTATACTTTAAATACCTATTTTCGTATTTGCAACAAAATGTACTTATGAGAAAAGTGATATTTTTATTTTCTGCTCTATTTGTAATTAATAGTGTATGGGCGCAAGTTAACCCCAAACCTGTACGTGATACCGCAAGAAAAGTTGTTGATAGTACTTTCTTAGATGAATTAAAAGATAATACTATGGATAATATTCCTACCATTTCACTAGATGATAACGATTTTGGTGATGGTGGAAGTGCACAAAATATTTCATCGGTACTTACAGCTGGCAGAGATCCATTTTTTTCGGCCGCTGCTTTTAGTTTTAGCCCAGCACGTTTTAGAATACGTGGTTACGATAATGATTTGAATGCCACTTTTATGAATGGTATACCCATGGATAACCTAGATAATGGATTTACCCCATTTGGTTTGTGGGGAGGCTTAAATGATGTAATGCGTAACCGAGATTTAGCACTAGGGTTAAGATATAATACGTTTAACATTGGTGATATTGGTAGTAGTACAAGTATAGATAGTAGGGCTAGTAAACAACGTAAACAAACGCAGGTTGGCTACGCTTTAAGTAACAGAGCATACACACATAGAGGCACTTTTTACCATGGCAGCGGCATTAGTAAAAAAGGCTGGGCATTTGTAGTTGCAGGCAGTTTTAGAGGTGCCGATGAGGGCTATGTAGCAGGTACTTATTACAACAGCTTTAGCTATTTTTTCGGAATAGATAAGCGATTAAACGACAAACACTTGTTATCGCTAGTAGCCTTTGGGGCACCTACAGAAAATGGTAGACAAGGTGGTGCAGTACAAGAAGTGATGGATTTAATGGGAAGCAATTACTACAATCCAAGTTGGGGTTATCAAAATGGTAAAAAACGTAATGCCAATGTTGCTAAAAGTCACCAGCCTTACATTATTTTAACACACGATTTTAGGATAAACAACAATAGTAATATTGTAACTGCAGTTGGTTATTCATTTGGCGAAAGAGCGACTACAGCTATTGATTGGTATAATTCAGCGGATCCTCGTCCTACTTATTATCGTTATTTACCAAGTTACCAACAAGATTCTGCGTTGGCAGTAGCATTTAATAACGCATTTGTAAGTAATCCATCACTTAATCAAATAAATTGGGATCGCTTGTATGAAGCTAATTATTTAAGTAACGAAACCATTAAAAATGCCAATGGTATTCAAGGTAATAACGTCACAGGTAGAAGGTCTAGATATATTGTAGAGGATAGAGTAATAAATACGCAGCGCATTAATTTCAATTCTGTATTTAATGCAAGAGTGAATAATGATATTGAAATGACTGCTGGTATTTCTTACCAATCTCAGAAAAATAATTATTTCAAACGTATTAACGATTTGTTAGGTGGTGAATTTTATGTAGACTTAAATCAATTTGCAGAGCGAGATTTTGCAAGTAATCCTATCGCTTCTCAAAACGATACAAGTAGACCTAACCGCTTGCTGTACAAAGGCGATAAATTTGGCTACGATTATGATATTACTGTAAACAAAGCAGCTACTTGGGCGCAATTTGTTTTCAAGTTTAATAAAGTAGATTTCTTTATTTCTGGTGAATTATCTAACACACAATTTTGGCGCAACAGTAAGGTAACCAATGGCTTATTTGTCAATAATTCTTTTGGTAAATCAGAAGTATTTAATTTTCTAAATTACAATATTAAAGGTGGCGTTACTTATAAAATTAATGGTCGTAACTACTTTTACTTAAATGGCAGTGCAAGTACAAGAGCCCCTTACTTCGAAAATGTTTTTATATCGCCACGTACTAGAAACCTTACGCAAAGTAATGTAACAAGCGAAAATATATATACCACAGAAGGTGGTTACGTATTAAATACGCCTAAAATTAGATTGCGTGTAACTGGTTACTATACCGAATTTCAAAATCAAATGAATGTATTAACGTTTTACCATGATGAGTTTAGAAACTTTGTAAACTATGCTATAAGTAATATAGATAAAGTGCATTTTGGTGGCGAACTTGGTTTTGAAGCAAAAATTTTACCAACGCTTTCTGTAAATGGTGCTGCTGCTGTAGGTAGATATTATTACAATAGCCGCCAAGAAGCAACCGTAACAAGAGATAATGATGCAGCAATTTTAGAAAAAACAACTATTTATTCTCAGAATTATAGAATTGGTAATACACCACAAGAAGCATATAGTTTGGGTTTACAATATCGTAGTCCTAATTTTTGGTTTGCAGGTATAACGGGCAATTATTTTGACCAAATGTGGTTAGATATCAATCCTATTAGACGTTCTGAAGCGGCTGTAACAGGGCTTGGTGCAGATAGCAAAGAAAGAAGAGATATTTTGGCACAAACCCGTTTTAAAGGTCAATTTACATTAGATTTATTTGCTGGTTATTCCTACAAATTACCTAAGAAAAGAGGTGTAAAACAAAACACATACTTAGTATTCAATTTAGGGGTAAATAATATTTTAAACAACAAGACTATTAATACTGGCGGTTACGAACAGTTGCGTTTTGACTATGCAGATAGAAATGTTAATAAATTTCCACCTGTATTATATTACGCATTTGGTACCAATTTCTTTTTCAGTACCGCATTACGCATCAACTAATTGAAAATATTTATAGTTAATCTTCACACACATGAAAAATAAGAGCATCCTTTTTTTTAGTTCGCTTGTAATGATAATTCTAGCGGCAGTGGTTATTACATCTTGTAACAAAAAGTTTGATGAACCACCTTTATACACAGATCCTGGTGTTACAGCAAATACTACCATCAAGCAACTACGAGCATTGAGTACTGGGTATGGTATTTTAAATGCAATAACAACAGATATAATTATTGCAGGTAAAGTAGTGGGTAACGATAAAAGTGGTAATATATATAAAGAAGTATATATACAAGACAGTACTGCTGGCATTGCTTTACAACTAGATGCAACAGGCTTATATAATAGTTACCCATTGGGCAGAGAAGTTTTTGTTGTATGTAAAGGCTTGTATGTAGCCAATGAAAGTGGTATGATAAAATTGTGTGTTAGAGCCATTATTAATGGTTCGCCTACGGTTTCTGGTATTCCTTCGGCATTAATTGATGGCTATGTTAAAAGAGGCCAACTAGGTACACCACCAGCACCTAAGGTGCTTACCATTGCACAATTAAATAACGATTATCAAAGTATGCTTATTCAGTTAGATAACTATCAAGTTACCTCTGCTGATATGGGTAAAACATATGCAGATACATCTGCAAGTAAAGCCACGCAAAACATCAATACGCAAAGTTGCGCTGGTACATCTAGCAATATTATTGTACGCACTAGTGGCTATGCAAATTTTGCTGCGCAAAAATTACCACAAGGTAATGGTGCTTTAACGGCTATTTATACCGTTTTTGCATCTAATGCATCATTTAACAACAACCCTACTAAGCAGTTAATATTAAGAGATACTAGCGATATGAAGTTTTATGGAAGCCGCTGTGGGCAGGGACCTACAACGTTAATCAATACATCAGACGTTAGGGCTTTATATACAAGCAGTGCTGTAGCAGCACCTACTAGTAGACGTATTACTGGTATTGTAATTTCTGACAAAGCTGCTGCAAACATGCAAACTCAAAATTTAGTATTACAGCAAGGCAATAACTTGTCTGGTATTGTGGTAAGATTTGACGCTGCACATAATTTTAATCTTGGCGACTCTATTGATGTAAACATTACAGGTGCTACTATTGATAAATTTAGTGGTGTAATGCAAGTTGCCACATTATCGCTATCTAATGCACTATTAATTAGCTCTGGTAAATCTATAACACCACGAGTAACTACTGGCGCTGCAATAAATACAAATATTGATGCTTGGGAATCAACATTAATTAGACTAAGTAATGTAACAATTACTGGCGGTAGTGGTGGTACTTGGGGCAGTAATGGTAGTACAAACATTAACGACGGTACTGGAACAATTACACATTTTACACGTTCAGGTGCAACTTTCCAAGCTACAGCTTACCCAACTACTGCAACTTCTATTACAGCAATTGTAAGTAGATTTAATACAACTAACCAAATAGGTATTCGCAATTTAACAGACGTTGTAGGCGGCACTACCGGTGGTACTGGTACAGTATTGCTAGATGAAAATTTTGAAACAACAACAGCAGCGGCAGATATTGCATTAACTGGATGGGTTAATGCTGCCGAAGTAAGTACTGTTAAATACAAAGCACAAACATTTGGCGGTAATAAATATGCGCAAATAACCGCCTTTAGTACAACCGCTGCAACGGTTACATCGTGGTTAGTTACAAAAGGTGTTAGCTTAAATGCTACTACCAACGAAGTTTTAACATTTGAGTCTAAAGCAGGTTTTGCTAACGGCGCAACTTTAAAAATATTAGTATCTACCAATTATACTGGTACAGGAAACCCTTGGGCTGCTGGCGTAACTTGGACAGATATTACTACTTCTGCAACGCTTTCTGCGGGCTTAACAAGTGGTTATCCAACTAATTTTACACCATCAGGTAATATTAATTTAAACGCTTACACTGGTACTATTTATGTTGCTTTTAAATATGAAGGTGCTGACCCAACAGGTACTGCTACAGACAGAACAACTACTTGGCAGATAGATAATGTGAAGATTCTAGGTAATTAATCTGTAAATATAAAATTAGTTTAGCCATCCGCATGACGCGGATGGCTTTTTTGTGTCTATGATTTTGCACGATTACCTACAATTTTTTAATCTTTTCGGTAACCATCTGCATTACTACTATCATGCTGCTGTTGCGTCGCACTCTTCTACGTTCATATCGCTACGCAACATGGTGAAACAGTATTTGCAATAACAAGTCAGTTGCATTAATGCATCACATAATGAGCTAATTATTCAATTTTGTGCAATTTTTTTGTGCAATTCAAATTGAACAAAAAATAATGCACAAGCATGACTTAATGTGTTGTACAATTTATTGTTGTTGTCATGATGTCAGAATAATACTTGGTGGTACTGTGTTTGATATTATAGTTACACCGTGTAAAACTTTGCTTTTATAATAGTAGCATAGCGATATAAACGTACAAGGGTGCGACGCAACAATGCTAAATAGTAATACAAAAGCTGGTGACAAAAAATCTTAAAACACAATTTAAAACATAAACAATTATGCAAAAAGG